>DASVVI010000727.1:0-10860 GCA_036386635.1 Longimicrobium sp. | reverse complement strand
CTCCCCGTCCTCGCCGTCGCGGATGCCGTCATCGTGCTGCGCAGCACGGCGGGCGAGCGGCGCGTCCCCATCACGGAGCTCTACACCGGCTACCGCGCCACCGTCATCCGCCCGGACGAGCTGATCGTCGCCATCGAGGTCCCGCGCGTCGAAGGCCGGCAGTGGTTCCGAAAGGTGGGGACGCGCGCCGCGCAGGCCATCAGCAAGGTGGTGATGGCGGGCGTCCGCGGCCCCGAGCCGCGCGTTGCGTTCGGCAGCGTGGCCGCGACCGTCGTCCGCGCCCCCGCCACCGAGCGCGTCCTCGCGGATGGCAGCTCCATCGACGACGCGCACCGCGCGCTCACCTCCGAGATCCGCCCCATCGACGACGTTCGCTCCACCGCCGAGTACCGCCTGCGCGTCGCCGGCAACCTCCTCCGCCAGTTCTGGGCGGAGACGAGTACGGGTTGATCAGACGAGTATAGAAGCGCGTTTTCGTCCAGAAGCGGCCACCCCTCAAACCAGTTAAGTTCCGGATCTGGACGGACTTAGCGGCGAGGACTAAGTTCATGGAGGTGCACGCAAGGCGGTAGGACTCGTTCCCTACAACTGCGGGACTCTTCTCTGAATGGCGCAGATTCCCGGGACGAAGCGGAAGCGGTTCTGGGAGCACAAGGCCGCCGCCGTCAGCGCGCTACTGAACCTGCGCGACCCGGCGAAACGCTCGCTTGGATGGGTCTTGATTGGGGCCGGCGTGTGGCTTGCCGTCGCGAGTGTGATCAAAGTACTCAACGCGCAGGCGCAGGATGCGGCGCAGAAGAAGAGTGAGGGCTACCAGGGTTTGCTCGCGGCGTTGCACGTGCTTCACGGTGCCGTACGCAGCCGGGCCGGACTCGATAACCTCCACGACGGCAGGCTGCGCGCGACCATCCACCGCCTCGTTCCCGGCCAGGCAGGCGTCGAGGAGGTGGAACAGCTCCTGCCCTACATCGGCGGCACCGGAAGCCCTGCTGGCCGGACATTCTCGGTGCGCTCCGGGATCATCGGAAAGGCAGTACGGGAGAGGAGCGTCTTCGCCGCATCGCGAGTCTCACCAGACTATGAGGCGTTTCTGGCGGAACTGGTGCGTGACTGGTCCTACACGATGGAGGATGCACGCAAGCTCAGCCCGGATCGGAGATCATGGATGGCGGTGCCTATCCCTGTGGAACGAGGCCCAGTTGTAGCTGTCGTGTACCTCGATTCGAGCGAGCCGGAATTCTTTAGCGGAGAGGTGCAGAGGATCGTCCTGGAGGCATGTGCGGGGATTACCTCTTACATCGATGAGGTGTACTGAAATGAACAAGATTGGACGCCTGAAGCGGCGAGGATCGCCCGCATTCAAGTCGACTGTGGTGTCGCAGAAGGGGGCAGCGATCCGCGTGGAGCGCATCGAGCTGTCGGACCGCATGAAGCAGAACCTCACGACCACCGTGAAGAACCTGGGGGTACCCAGGCTCGGTAGAAACAGTTGAAATATCCGCGCTCCCCTGATTCCGAGTTGGTCTCTGAGAGAGAGGCTGCACTTCGCCGCGCCCGATTCGACGACGAGTGCGCGAAGCTCGATCCCGCCGAGGAGCGGGCGCTCGCGGAGGAGGGGCTTGCCATCGATCTTGGCGGATTGGCCGGAGTACTGAGGTAAGCATCCCGGCAGCGGTGACAACTGCAACAGAAAGAAGGTACTCCAAGCCTCTGTGACTTTGCTGTTCCTTCGCAGTTAGGCCCAACGCACGCCGATCGATCCACATGCAGACCTCCGCAGAATTCGACAGCTACGTAGCACGGCTGGAGCGTGTCGCGCAGGCGAACCCGGGCAGGTACCGCACCCGAGTGCTCCTCTTCGGGGCGCTCGGCTATGTGTACGTCTTCGCCGTGCTCACGCTGCTGGTGGGGCTCACCCTGGGTGTGGGCGCGCTGGTGGCGGCGCATGGCGGGTGGGTGCTCCTCATCAAGCTTGTCATTCCGATCGGGCTGCTGGTGTGGACGATCATCAGGGCGATGTGGGTGCGGATCGATCCGCCCCAGGGAAATGAACTGGCCCCGACGGACGCGCCGCGGCTATTCGCGGAGGTGGATGCGATCCGAAGGGGGGTGCAGGCGCCGCGTGCCCACCACGTGCTGCTGACGGACGACTTCAACGCCTCCGTGTCGCAGGTCCCGCGGCTGGGAATGTTCGGATGGCACCGCAACTACCTGGTGCTCGGCGTGCCGCTGATGCACGCACTCCCCACGGACGAGTTCCGCGCGGTGCTGGCGCACGAGTTCGCGCACCTCTCCCGTGCGCAAGGGCGCGTGGAGCTACCGCATCCGCGCAACCTGGGCGCGCATCCTGGAGCAGCTTCGGGAGAGCGGGCACCGCGCCACCTTCATCTTCGAGCGCTTCTTCGCCTGGTACGCGCCCCGCTTCGCCGCGTACTCGTTCGTGCTGGCCCGCTCGCAGGAGTTCGAGGCGGATGCGCGGGCGGCGGCACTCGTGGGCCCAGACGTGATGGCGTCGGCGCTGGCGCGGATCGCGGTGCGGTCGCGGCACCTGGTGGAGTCCTTTTGGCCCACCCTGTGGAAGCGCGCCGCCGCCGAGCCGGAGCCGCCCACCGACGCGTTCACCACGATGGGCCGCAGCCTGCGCGAGCCCATGCCGGAAGCCGAAGCGGGGCTCCTCCTGGTGCAGGCGCTGAACGCCCCCACGCGCAGCGGCGATACCCACCCCGAGCTCGGAGAGCGCATCGCCGCGCTGGGCGTGGCGCCCGGACCCGCGCTGATCGCGCCCGCCGAGGGGGTGCCGAGCGCCGCGGAGGCGTACCTGGGCCGCCCCGCCGAGGACGCCCTGCGCCGTATGGATCGAGCATGGCTGGAGCAGATCAGGGGTGGCTGGACGGCCCAGCACCAGCAGGCGCGGCAGGCCGCCGAGCGCCTCGCCGAGCTCGAAGCGCGTATGGAGTCACTCACGCCCGACGAAGCAAAGGAGCGCGCGTTTGCCGTCGCCAACCTGCACGGTGCGGAGGCGGCGGTCCCGCTCTTCCGCGATCTCTCCAACGCCGAGCCCGCAGACGTCCAGATCCGCTACATGCTGGGGCAGCTCCTGCTGGAGTGCGACGAAGAAGAAGGGCTCCGGCACCTGGAGTCGGCGATGGCGGCGGAGGTCGGTCTGGTGCACGGCGGATGCGCGGCAGCGCACGCCTTTCTGCATCGCGCCGGCCGTGTGGAGGAGGCGGAGGCGTACTGGCGGCGCCTGCAGGAGCACGCGGACCTGATGTCGGCCGCGCAGGAGGAACGGAACGCAGGCGCCCTGTCCGCGCGCGACGTGTTCCTTCCGCACGGGCTCGATGATGAGGCTGTGCGCGCGATCGAGGAAGCGCTGCGCCGCCAGCGCGACGTCGCCAGCGCCTTCCTGGTGCGCAAGGAAGTGAAGATCCTCCCCGAGCACCCGCTCTACATCCTCGCCGTCGTCCCCGATTGGACGTGGAAGCGCGCGGAGCACGGCAACCACGCGGCCAATCTCGTGCAGCGGCTGGTGCAGGAGATCCCCATCCCCGGTAACGTCGGCGTGCTGACGCTGGAGGGCAACTTCAAGAACCTGCGCAAGCCCCTCTCCGCGGTCCCCGACTCCGACGTGTACGTCCGCGGCCGGCGCGCCGCACCCCGGTCGCTCACTGAAGACAGGGGCTGAAAACAGCACGCCTCACACAGAGACGCTGAGGGGAACAGAAAGCCACAAAAGGAAATCGCCCACACTCCCTTTCTTTTACCCTTGCTCCAAGTCCTCTGTGTCTCTGTGTGAGCCAAGCAGTTGCCGTTCTCGCCGAGCATCTCTGATAGCCGGTTAACATCCGCGGCGGAAGTGCATCTTAGACAATACGAGGGTGCATGGCGGCTTTCCCGGCTTTCCAGAGGTGGCATGGTCCGCACGGACTTACGAGGAGCGGCGGGTGGATGAGGCGCTATCCGTCCAGACGCGGGTACGCGTGGGGCTGAACCCGTTCGCCCGCCTGCGCGCCGAGCCCGCCGCGGGGGTGGACGACGCGCTGGTCCGCGCCGCGCAGGGGGGCGACCGCGGTGCGTTCGCGGAGCTGTACCGGCTGCACGGGCGGCTGGTGCACGGCATCCTGCTGGCCCACGCGCCCCGCCAGGAGGCGGACGACCTGGTGCAGGACGTCTTCCTCGCCGCGCTGGCGCGGATGCACACGCTGCGCGAGCCCGCGGCGTTCGTGAAGTGGATCGCCGCCATCGCCCGCAACCGCGCGCGCATGCTGCACCGCGGCGGGCGCAGGCTGGTGGCGCTCGAGGACGACGTTCCCGATCCGGCCGCGGCTCCGTCGGCCGGCGAGTTGAAGGTGGAGGACGTGCTCGCGGCGATTCACCGGCTCCCGGAGGCGTACCGCGAGCCGCTCGTGCTGCGCCTGGTGGAGGGGATGAGCGGCGCCGAGATCGCCGAGCGCACGGGGCTCACCCCCGGATCGGTGCGGGTGAACCTGCATCGCGGCATGAAACAGCTCAGGGAAGAGCTTGGAGGTTTCGATGGCTGAGCACGAAGACTACCTGTGGGACCCGTCCGCCCGGCCGGACGCGGAAGTGGAGAAGCTGGAACGACTCCTCCGTCCGCTGGCGTACCAGGAGCGCCCCCTTACTGCGCTTCCCGCTCGGCGCCGGTTCGGCACGCGCGTGTGGGCGCCGCTCGCGATGGCCGCCACGCTGCTGCTGGCGATCTTCGGCGGCCGGATGTGGCTGCGCGACGATCCGCACGGCTGGCAGGTGGCGGGGCTGGTCGGCGCGCCGCGCGTGGACGGCGGGCGTGTGGAGGGCGAGGAGCGGCTCCGTCCGGGGAAGTGGCTGGAGACGGACGCGCGCTCCCGCGCCCGTGTTGAGCTGGGCGGGATCGGCTTCGCGGAGGTGGGGCCGAATAGCCGCCTCTCTGCGCTCCGCTCGCGACGCGGGGAGCACCGAATGGCGCTGCGCAGGGGCACCATCGACGCGAAGGTGTGGTCGCCGCCCCGGGTCTTCATGGTAGAGACGCCCGCCGCGCTGGCAGTGGACCTGGGGTGCGCCTACCTGCTGACCGTGGACGACGATGGCTCCGGGCAGATCCGTGTGACGTCCGGCTACGTCGAGCTGGTGAACGGCGGCCGCCGCTCGGTGGTCCCCGCCGGGAGCGTGGCGTTGATGCGACCCGGCCGCGGCCCCGGCACCCCGTTCCCCGCCGGGAGCCCCGCGCCGCTGCGGAACGCGCTGGCGGCGATGGACTTCGGCACCTTTCGCCGCGCCGACCTCGATGTGGCGCTGGCCGGCGCGGCGGGTTTGGATGCCGCGCCGATGCTCTGGCACCTCCTCCAGCGCGTTCCCGCCGCGGAGCGTGGGCGCGTGTACGACCGTCTCGCGTCCGTGTCGTCGCTGCCGGCGGGGGAGGACCGCGCCGCCACACTGCGGCTGGACGGGCGCGCGCTTGAGCTGTGGCAGCGCAAGCTGGGGCTGCTCTGGTAGCCCGCCGCTAACACAACCGGGTTCGGCGCAACCTGTATGGGAGAGCGGGACAACCGTCCCGCTTCCGCGGCGAAAGACCGCGGATCGTCTCCCGAGCAGGAGCCCCACAATGCCGACCCTCCTCCCCGCCCTGTTCCTCGCGGCGCTGGCATCCGCAACGCCGTCGTCCGGCGCCGCCCTCCCCGATCGCTCCATCCCCCTGCTGAAACCTGGCTGCCCCGGCGCGGTCGCCGTCGTCAACGCGCCGCGCAACCGTGTGCTGGCGGCGCTGCGGCGCGATCCTCCGCCGTGCGAGTGGTGCGGTGCCCCCGAGGCGCCGTCGCGGCTCTCCTGGGCCGTGCGCCTGGCGGACCACGCCGAGCCCGGCGAACCGCTCGTCCTCACCGGCAGGGTGCTGCGCGCGGACGGGCGCACCCCCGCCGCGGGAGCCCTCCTCTACCTCTACCAGACCAACGCCGCCGGCGTCTACGCCCGGCGCGGCGACGAGACGGGGAACGGCCGCCGCCACGGCTACCTGCGCGGCTGGCTGCGCACCGACGCGCAGGGCCGCTACTGCGTGGCCACCATCCGCCCCGGCCACTACCCCGGCCGACTAGACCCCGCGCACATCCACACCACCGTGCAGGAGGGCCGCGGCGCGGAGGGGTACATCGACGACTTCGTGTTCGAGGGCGACCCGCGCGTCACCCCCACCTACCGCGCGCAGGTGCGGAACCGGGGCGGCTCCGGCATCGTACGCCTCGCGCGCGGTCCCGACGGCATCTGGCGCGGCGAGCGCACCATCGTCCTGCGGGATGTCGGCCGATGATCGGCGCACTGCTCGCGCTGGCCCTCCTCTGCGCGCCCGGCACCCCGGGCGCGCATCCGGGGCCGGCGCCCGCCGCGCGCGAGGACACGCTGCGCCTGGACCCGGCGCGGTCGGTGATCCGCTGGAAAGGCACGAAGTTCCGGGGCAGGGGGAGTCACGAGGGCACCGTGCGCCTCGCCGCGGGCTACCTGCTGGCCGAGGGGCGGAACGTGCGCGGCGGCGCCTTCCGCATCGACATGCACGCCATCGAGGTCACCGACATCCCGGAGAGCGACCCCGTCCCCCGCCGCCGCCTGCGCGACCACCTGCGCAGCGACCACTTCTTCGCCACCGAGCGCTATCCCGCCGCGGACTTTCGCCTGCGTAGCGTGACGCGCTCCGGCCCGGTCCACTACGACGTCGTGGGCGACCTCACCCTGCGCGGCCAGACGCACCCGGTCCGCTTCGCCGCGCGCGCCGTCCCTCTCCCCGGCGGCGGCATCCGCGCGACGGCGCAGCTCGCCATCGACCGGCAGCGCTGGGGCGTGGCGTACCGCGGAACGTCGCTGGGGGAGCTCGCGGTGGACGACACGGTCCACCTGGGGCTCAACCTGGTGTTCGGGCGCTGAGGCTGCGGACGGCCGCGCACTGGGCGGCTGGGGCCTTTCCCGACGTGTGGAAGGCGCGCCAGCTCCTCGAAAGCTCGCGCGCGGGTCGCCAGTTACCGCGGCCACGTCGAACACCTTTCGGGGTTTTTTCAGTACCTGTTCCCGAGCCATCGCGCTAGGTTCATCCACGAAACGTCCCATCCGGAACCGCCCGCAGTCCCTCCTAGCCACTCCGCCCCCACCTCATGTCCATCGAACTGCTCCTCTACTTCGTTATCGCCCTCCTGCTCGTTTGTACGGTGCTGCTCGTGGTTCTGCTACGTGGCCGGAGCGGCGGCGAAGATGCAAAGCTGCTCGCCACGCGCGTGGACGAGGCCAACAAGAACCAGGACCGGACCGCCCACGCGCTTCGCGACGACCTGGCGCGGTCGCGAGAAGCCGCCGTGAGCGACGCGTCGCGCCTTCGGGGTGAGGTCGCGAACTCGATGAAGGGAATCGGCGACACCGTGTTCCAGCACCTGGGCACACTCTCCAACGCGCAGCAGGAGCAGCTGGGGAACGTTCTTACCGCGCTCACGCAGATGACGGAAGCGCAGCAGGGGGGCGCCGGACAGCTGCGCGAGGAAGTGGGCACCACGCTGAAGGGCTTCAACGATTCGGTGGTGAGGACCCTGAGCGACATCTCCGCCGCCCAGAAGCTGCAGATGGACGGGGTTGCCACGCAGATCGGGAATCTGACCGCTGCGAGCGGCGAGCAGATGGACAAGCTGCGCCTCTCCGTGGAAGGACGGCTGGAACAGATCCGCGCCGACAACTCCGCGAAGCTGGAGCAGGTGCGCCAGACGGTAGACGAGAAGCTGCAGGGCGTCCTCGAGCAGCGGCTGGGCGAGAGCTTCCGCCTCGTCAGCGACCGCCTGGAGCAGGTGCACAAGGGACTTGGCGAGATGCAGACGCTCGCGAGCGGCGTCGGTGACCTGAAGAAGGTGCTCTCGAACGTGAAGGTGCGCGGAAACTGGGGCGAGATGCAGTTGGGCAACCTGCTGGCGCAGGTGCTCACGACAGACCAGTACGACGCCAACGTGGCGACGAACGAGTACAACGGCACACGCGTGGAGTTCGCCATCAAGCTCCCGGGCCAGGGTCTTGGCACGGTATGGCTCCCGATCGACGCGAAGTTTCCCGTGGAAGACTATCAGCGGCTGGTGGACGCGCAGGAGGCGGGTGACCTTCAGGGCATGGACGCGTCGTCGCGGCAGCTGGAGCAGCGCATCCGCCAATGCGCGAAGGATATCTGCACCAAGTATCTCAATCCGCCGCAGACCACCGACTTCGCCATCATGTTCCTGCCCACCGAGGGGCTGTACGCCGAAGTGGTGCGCCGGGCGGGGCTGCTGGATTCCATTCAGCGCGAGTGCCGCGTGGTGGTGGCGGGCCCCACCACCCTCTGGGCCATTCTGAACAGCCTGCAGATGGGATTCCGCACGCTCGCCATCCAGCAGCGGTCCAGCGAGGTGTGGGGGGTGCTCGGGGCCGTGAAGACGGAGTTCGGCAAGTTCGGCACGGTGCTGGAGAAGGTGAAGAAGAAGCTGGAAGCGGCTACGAGCGAGATGGACCGGGCGGGAGTCCGCACCCGGGTGATCGAAAAGAAGCTGCGCGGCGTGCAGGAGATGCCCGCGGCCGAAGCGCGCACCCTGCTCCTGGGCGAGGGCATCGCGATCGCCGACGTGGACCAGGCCACGGAACTGGCCGCCGCGGAGGTCTGAGTCGCGCACGGAGCCGGTTCCTCACCGCTCCCCCGGACAATCGCACCAGCCCCCGGATCTCGTCTTCGGGCGCTGATACCTTCGATGCTGAAGCTCCGAACGCTTTCATCCGGCCCACGTGACCCTCGCCGCCTTCCCTGCAGAATCGTTTATGCGCTGGCGCCGGCTCGACGTGCCGGGACGCGAGGAGGCGCGTGTGGTATGCGTAGCCGCGGGGTGGCGGCTGACAGGGGAGGTCGCGGCCGAAGAAGAGGGTGTCGCTGCATCGCTGCGCTATCGGATCGATTGCGATGCGTCGTGGGTCACGCGCTCGGCCCTGGTAGAGGGCGAGGTCGGCGGTCACGCGATCCACATCGTGCTCGCGGCTGACGGCGAGGGCCGGTGGTCACGTGAGGGCGCGCCGCTCCCGGAGCTCGACGGCGCGCTGGACGTCGATTTCGGGTTCACCCCCGCAACCAACACGCTTCCGATCCGCCGCCTGGCACTCGCGGTCGGGGAAAACAGGCGTGTGCGCAGTGCCTGGCTTAGGTTTCCCGATGTGCGCCTGGAGCCGCTCGAGCAGACGTACACCCGCGAGGCCGAGAGCGTCTATCGCTATCACGCCTTGCTCGACGGTGAGCACTTCACGGCGCGGCTGGAGACGGACGCGTTCGGACGGGTGCGCCTGTACGAGGGGCTGTGGATCGCGGAGCTCGCCGTTCCGGAGTAAGCGGCCGGTCCAGCGTTGATCGGGCACGGCCGGCTGGTCGCCCCGCCCCAGCCGGCCGTCACTCGTCATTCCTCCTCGACGAACGCCCTCAGTCGGTCCGCGGCCTCGTCCCACCGCGTCGCGACCTGGTCGAGGTAGCGCTTCGCGATTTCGAGGCGCCTCAGGTCCAGTTCGTAGAGCCGCTCGCGTCCATGGCGTGAATCGCGCACCAGGCCCGCATCCCCCAGCGCGTGGAGGTGGCGGGTGATCGCCTGGCGCGTCACTCCGGCGCCCTCGCTGAGGCGCGTGATGGAGAGCGACCCCTCGGCGGAGAGGCGCCCGAGGAGGCGAAGCCGGGTCGCGTCTCCAAGGGCGGCGAACACGGGCGCGGCTTCCGTGATCTGAAGAGCCGCCGCGCCCCGGCTACTCGACATAGCGCGCGAGGTTCTTCATCTGCCCGGCCCAACCGCCCGTGTTCATGAGGAGCGCCTCGGCCCGGCGGGCGATGGGGATCTGGTCGAAGCCGGACTCCACGATGGTGACGGTGGTGCCGCTCTCCGTCTCCTGGAGCGTGAACTCGACGAGCGTGGTGGGCTCGGACGAGTAGTCCACCATGGGATCCATCGGGTAGGGATGCCAGCGATACGAGAAGTACCCCTCGGGCTCGATGCGCTCGATCTGCATCTCGATGGCGCATGCATGCCGGCCATCCGCATGGCTGACGTCTCCCGTGACGGTCGCCCCCTTCGCGAACGTCCCATCGAGCTTCACCCGAAACCACTGCGCGAACTCTTCCGCGTTCGAGATCGCACGCCACACGCGCGAGCGCGGCGCGCGAAGCTCCATCACCTTCTCGATGCGGTCCGTGCTGGTCCCTGCTGCTTCGGTTTCGATGCTCATCGGTGCATGTCTCCGTAGATGGTAGTCGATCCACAATACGCAACACTCACGTTGCACATCGTAACCCGCCGTAGTGGAATGCGCAAGCTTTGTGTTGCGCATCTCGCCCAACCGCTGCCGCCAAACGGTTTTCTCTGCGCCTTGTAGTTCCCTCCGCGTCTCCGCGTGATGCTTTTCCCTGCTGTTCTCCCGCCACACGGACACTTTCTGCGCGCAAAGGGGTACTCCGGAAGCACCCCAACCCCATGCGCGAGTGTCATCTGCACCGATCCAGATCCGCGGCCGCGGCGCGGCCGAGAACCCGCCGAACCGCTTCGAGCGCATCGAAGTGGTGGCGGACATGGACGCGTACGATCCGGACGATCCCGGCCCGCGCACCATCTTCCTGCGCGACCCGGCCAAGACGCTGATCGTCAAGAACGACAGCCCGGACGTGAGCTTCGACTACGGCATCAACCCGTACCGCGGCTGCGAGCACGGGTGCGCGTACTGCTTCGCGCGGCCCACGCACGAGTACCTCGGCTTCTCCGCCGGGCTCGACTTCGAGACGAAGATCCTGGTGAAGGAGGACGCGCCCGAGATCCTGCGCCGCGAGCTCTCCGCGCGCGGGTGGAAGGGCGA
>DASVVI010000726.1:0-2199 GCA_036386635.1 Longimicrobium sp. | reverse complement strand
CGTTGCCGTGCTATCCGAGTGAGTTGCTCGAGAACGGCATGCAGCTTGGTAAGCTGCTCCGGGAGAAAAGGCGCAAGCGCAAGGTGCAGCTAACCTGCTTCCAGAGAAACTGTTAGGGGGCAAAGTTAGCGCTTATGGGATGAATCCCCCGGCTGGAACCACGGGAAGACGGCTGAAGCCGTCTCGCCATTTTTTTGTCATCCTGAGCGACGCGCTGCTCCATCCTTGCCGCATCACCGTCCTCTGGCGCGGAGTGAAGGATCTACTGGGCGTGGCGAGGGGCTCGTGTTTACCCGCCGTCCTCTTGTCGCGCCGGCTAGATCCTTCGGTCGCCGCAGAGAGTATGGCGTGGGACGCTGGGTTTCGTGCCGGCGGCTCCCTCAGGATGACAGAGGTTTGCGGGGCGAATTCATCCGGTCCTGGGATGGGAAGGCCCCTGGCGCGGCGGCGCCGCTCCTGGTGTATTCGTAGCGGTCGCGAACCGTGTCCACCTTTCGGGGTATCTTCGCGTATGCTTTCCGAGCTGCGAATCCGCAACTTCGCCCTGATCGACCGGCTCAGCGTACGGCTGGGGCCGGGCCTCAACGTGCTCACCGGCGAGACCGGCGCGGGCAAGTCGATCATCGTGGGCGCGCTGGGCCTGCTCCTGGGCGAGCGAGCCTCCGCGGACGTCGTGCGCCACGGCGAGGAGCGCGCGTCCGTGGAGGGCGTGTTCGACGTGGCCGGGCGCGAAGACGTGGAGCGCATGCTCGACGAGCGCGGCTTCGAGGCGGAGGAGGGGACGCTCGTCCTCAAGCGCGAGGTGGTGGCCGAGGGGCGGAGCCGCGCGTGGGTCAACGGCTCGCCCACCACGGTCTCCGTGCTGGGCGAGCTGGGGCGGCTCCTGGTGGACCTCCACGGCCAGCACGAGCACCAGACGCTCCTTCGCCGCGACGAGCAGCGCGCCATCCTCGATGCCTACGCCGGCAACGCGGACGCGGTGGAGAAGATGCGGGCCGCCCACGCCGCCGTCCTGGGGCTGGAGCGCGAGCTGGACTCGCTGGAGACGCGCCGCCGCGAGGCCATGCAGCGCGCCGACTACCTGCGATTCCAGGCTGACGAGATCGAAAAGGCCGCCCTCCGCCCCGGCGAGGAGGAGGAGCTGGAGGACGAGGCGCGCCGCCTCACCCACTCCGAGGAGCTGACCGCGCTCTCCGGCGGGCTGTACGAGGCGCTGATCGGCGCGGACGAGGCGCTGGTCGGCGGGCTGGGGAGCATCCGCCGCGCGCTGGACTCGCTCGTCCGCATCGACCCGTCGCAGGGGGAGCTCCAGGAGCTGTACGACAGCGCGTACTATGCGCTCCAGGAGCTGGGCGACCGCATGGAGCGCTACGCCGCCAACATCGAGCACGATCCCGCGCGGCTGGACGAGATCCGCCGCCGGCAGGACCTGATCTTCCGCCTGCGCTCCAAGTACGGCGGCACGCTGGAAGAGATCGTGGAGATCGGCCGGCAGGCGCGCGCCGAGCTGGACCTGGTGGACGGCGCCGGCTTCGAGGCCGCCGCGCTCAACAAGCGCCTGCTCGCCGCGCGCGAGGCGCGCGATGCCGCCGCGGCTGACCTGACTGCGCGCCGCGAGAAGGCGGTCAAGAAGCTGTCGCGCGAGGTCACTTCCGTGCTCCCCGAGCTAGGGATGGCGGGCGGGGTCTTCGCGGCGGTGCGCGTGCCGCTGGCGGTGCCGGGCGCGCACGGGGCGGAGGACGTCGAGTTCCGCGTGTCGCTCAACAAGGGGTTCGATCCCAGGCCGCTCTCCTTCGTCGCATCCGGCGGCGAGATGTCGCGCATCATGCTGGCGCTCAAGACGATCCTGGCGCGGCTGGACTCCGTCCCCACGCTGATCTTCGACGAGGTGGATGCGGGGATCGGCGGGCGGGTGGGGCTTCAGGTGGGGGACAAGATGCGGGAGGTGGCGGGGAGCCATCAGGTGTTCGCCATCACCCACCTCCCGCAGATCGCGTCGCGCGCGCACCTGCACCTCCTGGTCTCCAAGCTGGAGCGCGACGGGCGCACCACCACCGAGGTCACCGCCCTGGAGTCCGCCGGCCGCGTGTCCGAGATCGCCCGTATGCTCGGCGGCGATCCCGAAAGCGAGAAATCGCTGGAGCACGCGCGGGAGCTGCTGGAGCGCGGGGTGGGGGTCGGATAGCGGAGGTCGGAGCG
>DASVVI010000725.1:0-1964 GCA_036386635.1 Longimicrobium sp. | reverse complement strand
TCTCCCGCCTTCTTCGGCGGCGGGTCCATCATCGGCGGGGGCGAGCGGTACGCCGTGAGCCTGGCGCAGGCGATGGCCGGGCTGGTGGAGACCGTCTTCCTCAGCTTCGGGCCGGAGCGGCGCACGGAGATGCACGGCGCGCTGCGGGTGGAGATCTTTCCCATCCTGGAGCTCAAGGACGGGGTGCCGTTCGACCCGGTGTCGTTCTCCTTTCTGCCGATGCTGCGCGGCTTCGACGTGGTGCACTGCCACCAGTACCGCACCATCGTCACCAACTTCGCGGCGCTCGCCGGCGCGGCGCTGGGGAAGCGGGTGTTCGTGACCGACCTGGGCGGCACGGGGCGCCACTTCACGCACGTGCTGCCCGTGGCGCGCGTGGTGACCGGCTTTCTGCCGATATCGGAGTTCGGCGCGCGCGTGCTGCCGGACGGGCAGCGGGGGACGGTGATCCAGGGCGGCGTGGACGACGGCTTCCTGGCGATCCCTCCCGAGGCGGGCCCCAAGCCGCCCCGGGTGCTCTTCGTGGGCCGCCTGCTTCCGCACAAGGGGGTGGACGACCTGATCCGCGCGGTGCAGCCCGGGTGGGAGCTGGTGGTGATGGGAAGGCCGTACAGCCCGGAGTACTTCGCCCTGCTGCAGGAGCTGGCGGCGGGGAAGAACGTGCGCTTCGTGACCGGCGCCAGCGACGAAGACCTGGTGCGCGCCTACCGCGAAGCCGCCGTCACCGTGCTCCCCTCCGTATACCGCGACACGTACGGCGTGCACCACGAGATCCCGGAGCTGCTGGGGCTGGTGCTGCTGGAGAGCATGGCGTGCGGCACGCCGGCCATCTGCACCGACGTGGGCGGGATGCCTGAGTTCGTGGACGAGGGCGTGACCGGCTTCGTGGTGCCGCCCAACTCGCCCGACGCGCTCCGCGACCGCATCGCCTTCCTGCTGGACAACCCGGCGGAGGCGGCGGCCATGGGGCAGCGCGGGCGCGAGACGGTCGCGCGGCGCTTCACCTGGCGCGCGGTGGCGGAGCGCTGCCTGCGGGCGTACGGCGGTTGACGCCCATGCGCATCCTGGTGGTCTCCAACCTCTACCCACCCCACTTCATCGGCGGCTACGAGCTGGGCTGCGCCACGGTGGTGGAGGCGCTGCGGCGGCGGGGGCACCAGGTGGCGGTGCTCACCAGCACGTACGGCGGGAGCGGGCCGCGCAGCGAGGGCGAGGTGCACCGCTGGATGACCGGCGTGGGCCCCGAGCCCGCCCGCGCGTGGCGGCCGGCCCCCGTGCGGCGCCTGGCCACGCTGGCGCGGCTGGTGCGCAAGGAGCGGGGGAACTGGGCGGCGCTGCGCCGGCTGGCGGCGGAGTTCCGGCCCGACGTGGTGTACGTGTGGAACCCGGTGGGCACCTCCGTCTCCATGGCCGCGGCGCTGCCGGCGCTGGGGACGCCCACGGCCTACTACGTGTTCGACGAGTGGATGGCGCGCGGCGACGACCTGGTACTCCGCTTCTGGAAAGAGGGCGGCGGCGCGGCGCGAGTGGCGGCGGCGGCGGGGATGCCGGCGCTGAGCGGAGGGGTGGCCTTTCGCAACGTGCAGTTCGGCAGCGCGTACCTGGCCGAGGCGGTGCGCGCCGCCGGCGTGCGCACCGAGGGCGCCCGCACCATCCACTGGGGGATCGATCCGGACGCCTTTCCGTACCGCGCCGAGCGCCGGCCCCAGGCGCGCAGGCTGCTCTTCGTGGGGCAGGTGCTGCCGCACAAGGGGGTGCACACGCTGGTCGAGGCGATGGCGCTGCTCGGCAGCTCCGCCCCCGTCACCCTCACCATCGCGGGCGACGCGGACAACCCGTACGGGCACGAGCTCCGGCAGCGCGTCCGCGAGCTGAAGCTCGAAGAGACGGTGAGCTTCCGCGGCCGCGTACCGCGCGCGGGGATCGTGGCGCTGTACCACGAACACGACGTGCTGGTCTTCCCC
>DASVVI010000724.1:0-16008 GCA_036386635.1 Longimicrobium sp. | reverse complement strand
CGTTGCCGTGCTATCCGAGTGAGTTGCTCGAGAACGGCATGCAGCTTGGTAAGCTGCTCCGGGAGAAAAGGCGCAAGCGCAAGGTGCAGCTAACCTGCTTCCAGAGAAACTGTTAGGGGGCAAAGTTAGCGCTTATGGGCTTTAGCCCCCGGTTCCGCGCCGGTGCGCGCCGGTGCCCGGCACCACCCTCACCCCCCCAAAAGCAAAGCGCGCCCACGGCCGAAGCCGCGGGCGCACTCAGTCTAGCGGGAGACGCCGCCCTCAGGCAAACGCCGCGCGCGCCTTTACGGACGGGGCGCGGGCGCCGCGGGGGCCGCCGGAGCCGGGAGCGCACGCACCGCCGCGATCACGCGGTCCGTGATGTCGAACGCCGGGTCCACCGCCACCACGAAGTTCGCCGCCGCGTCCCAGATCATCGAGAAGCCCTGCTCGCGCCGGATCCGCTCGATCGCCTCGGTCACCTGGCGCATCACGGGGGCGACCACCGCCTGCTGGCGCTGCTCGGCGAGCTGGTTGAGCTGCGCAACGCGCTGCTGGTACGCCGCCACGCTCTGCTGCAGCGCCTGCTGCTGCTGCGTGCGCGCCGCCGCCGTAAGCGTGGTGTTGGCCTGCAGCGCCTCCTGGCGGCGCTGGAGCGAGCGCTCCAGCGGGTCCACCTCGGTGCGGTAGCGGCCCAGCTCGCTCTCCAGCGAGCGTTGCGCCGCGCCCACGCTGGGGAGCTCGGCCAGCACGCGCTGGGTGTTCACCACCCCGATCCGGAACTGCCCCTGCTGCGCCGCCACGGGCGCCGCACCCAGCACGAGCGCCGCCGCGGCGCCCAGGAAACCGATTGAAAGAAAACGTCGCATCACACTGCTCCGAGAGAAGTTAGAACTGGTTGCCCAGACGGAAGTGGACCTGCCATCCGGGCTGCGCCCGGTCGAACCCGTACGCCGCGTCCACGCCGATGGCGCCCAGGAACGGGGTCACGAGCGTGCCGCCCACACCCGCGCTCCTGAAGAGGCGCGTGGGGTCGAACTGCGAGACGTCGTCGTACACGTTCCCGGCGTCGCTGAACGCGTGCACCGAGAGGATGTCGCTCACCCGCACCGCCAGCTCGCCGCTCATGGTGAGGAACGAGTCGCCCAGGCACCCCTGCAGGAAGCGGCTGCGGCAGTTCACGTCGTAGCCGCGCGGCCCGATGCTGAACTCCTGGTACCCGCGAAGCTGCAGCGGCTGGCTGGTCTGCACGCCGCCGATGTAGAAGCGCTCGAAGGGGAACGGCCCCACCTCGCCGAAGATGGTGCCGGCGTTGGCGCGCACGCCCAGCGCCATGCGGATGGGGCGCGGGCCGCCGCCGATGGCCGCCACCGGGGCCCACCACTCCGCCTCGCCCATCACCTTCTGGTAGTTGCCGGTGCCGCCCAGCGGGCCGCCCGTCTGCTCCAGCGAGATGGACTCGCGCACGCCTTGCGTGGGGAAGAGCGGGTGGTTCTTGGTGTCGCGCGTCAGCGACGCCGACAGCCGGCTCGCCAGGGCGTCGGGAAGGCAGAAGATGCTCTGGTTCTCGCCGCCGCACTCCTCGTTGTCAGACGCGTTGTACGACGTGTTGGAGAGCGAGTAGCCCAGGAAGGCGCGGGTGCGCGTGGAGCCCGGCACCGGGATGCCGAAGTTCACGCTGCCGCCCGTCACCAGCCGCCGCCCGTTGCCGAAGCGCACGTACCGGTCGCCGCGGCGATAGACCGAGAAGCTCCCCGAGTTGCGCGTGCCGGCCAGCGCCGGGTCCGTGTAGCTCGCCTCGAAGGTGCTGCGCCCGTAGCCGTACTCGGCCCGCAGCGACGCCTGCTTCCCCTGCCCGAACAGGTTGGGCTGCTGGTAGCCGATGAAGCCGGCCACGCGCCCCGAGTTGCCGCCGTACCCGCCGCCGAACACCGTGCCGAAGTTCAGGTTCCCCGTCTGCTTCTCCTTCACGTGGAACACCAGGTCCACCTGGCCCGTCTCCGGGTCCGGGTTGATGTCCGGCATCGGCATTGGGCTCTCGAAGAAGCCAAGGCCGTTGATGCTCTGGTAGCTCTGGAGGACGCGCTCCTCGTTGTACACGTCGCCCGGGAGCAGCCACAGGCGGTCGCGGATCACCGACTCGTGCGTGGTGGTGTTCCCCTCGATGGCGATGTTGCGGATGTAGAACGGGCTGCGCTCGCTCACCGCCATGGTGACGTTCACCGTGGGGGCGCGCCCCGGCTGCGCCGGAATCCGCTCCACCACCGGCTCCACCTGCGCGTACAGGTAGCCCTCGTTGCGGTACAGCTGCTGCGCCTGCCGCACGGCCGCGTCCAGCGCGGCGCGGTCGAACACCTCGCCCGCCTCCTGCGTGTCCGTGCCGCCGAAGGGAAGGCCCAGCACCGAGCGGCGCTGCGTCGTCAGCAGGCGGCGCAGGTCGTCCGTCGGGAAGCGGGCGTTGCCCACCACCGAAAGCTCGCCCAGCCGGTACTGCGGCCCCTCGTTCACCTCGATCACCAGGCGCGCCTTGCCCGTCGCCGGATCGACTTCCAGCGTGTCGCGCACCACGGCGAAGTCGATGTAGCCGTGCTTCGCGTAGTACGAGGGAAGGCTCTCGCGCAGGTCCGCGTTCAACACCTCGCGGTCGAACCGGCCGCCGCGGAACCAGAAGAAGCCCTCCTCCTTCGTGTTCATGGCGCCTTCCAGCTTGTCGTCGCCGAAGGCCCGGTTGCCGCGGAAGTCCACGTCGGCGATCGCCAGGCGGCCGCCCTCTCGCACGTTGAAGGTCAGCCGCACCCCCTGCGCCGCGTTGGGCATGGGGCGCAGCGTGGTGTCGATGGAGGTGAGCTGCACACCCTTCTTGGCCAGCAGGTCGCGCACCAGCTTCTCCGCGTCGCGCACGCGCTGCGGGTTGAGCGGCTCGCCCGTCTTGAGCTTGGCCGAGTCGCGCACCGTGCCGCCGCTCACGCTCTTGAGGCCCTGGAAGGTCACCTCGCCCAGCAGCGGGCGCTCGCGAACCTGCAGCACGATGGCGCCGTGGTCGGCCGCGACGGGGCG
Organism: Longimicrobium sp.; assembly: GCA_036386635.1. GTDB lineage: Bacteria > Gemmatimonadota > Gemmatimonadetes > Longimicrobiales > Longimicrobiaceae > Longimicrobium. Next base: position 12,972 of record DASVVI010000724.1, on the reverse strand, counting down.
GAAGAACACGTCCACCGTCTCGAACTGCCCCGTGGCCATCAGCCGGTTGATGGCCGCGGGGATCTGGGTGGGCGTGACGTACGCGCCGCTGTGGATCGCCCCCGCGCCGCGCACCTGCGCCTCGGTAAGGCGCACGTTGCCGCGCACGAGCACCGTGTCCACGCGAACCCCCGGCTGGGCGGGGGCCGCGGGAGCCGGCGTCGTGGGATCCTGGGAGTGGGCGGCGCGGGGGAGTGCGCCGCCGAAGGCGAGAAGGAGGAGGGCCGCAGCGGCGGCCCGTCCCCCCCGGTTCTTGGGTTGCACTTGAGCCCTACGTCGTCGTGTTCTGGGGGGAAAGTGCCCGGAACGCGAGCGACTGGCGATCCTCCGCCACCGTCACCTCGATCTCGTCGCCGGGGGAGTACTCCGCCATCAGGATCTTCTCCGAGAGCGGGTCCTCCAGGTATCTCTGGATGGCGCGCTTGATGGGGCGCGCGCCGAACTTCTCGTCGTAGCCGTGCTCGATCATGAAGTCCACGGCGTCGTCGGTGAGCTTCAGCGAAAGCTCCTCCTCCTTGAGCCGGTCCTCCACGTCGCGCAGCAGGTTGCCGATGATGCTGGCGATCTGCTCGCGGGTCAGCGGATGGAACACGATCGAGTCATCCAGACGGTTGATGAACTCGGGGTTGAAGGTCCGCTCGATCTCCTCGCGGATCTTCTCCTCCATCCGGTCGAAGTTGCTCTGCTGCGTCCCCGTGGAGAAGCCGAGCCCCTTGCCCTTCCCCAGGTCGCGAGCGCCCAGGTTGGAGGTCATGATGATGACCGTGTTCTTGAAGTCGATCACCCGGCCGTAGTTGTCCGTCAGGTGCCCTTCGTCCAGCACCTGAAGGAGGATGTTGAAGACGTCCGGGTGCGCCTTTTCGATCTCGTCCAGCAGCACCACCGAGTACGGCTTGCGGCGCACCGCCTTGGTGAGCGTGCCGCTGTCCTCGTAGCCCACGTACCCCGGAGGCGCGCCGATGAGCCGCGACACCGAGAACTTCTCCATGTACTCGCTCATGTCCACGCGGATCAGCGCGTTGCGGTCCGCGAAGAGGAACTCCGCCAGCGCGCGCGCCAGCTCCGTCTTACCCACACCGGTCGGGCCGGCGAAGATGAAGGAGCCGATGGGGCGCTTGGGGTCCTTGAGCCCCGCGCGGCTGCGGCGGATTGCGCGGCTGATCGCCTTGATGGCGCGGTCCTGCCCCACCACCTTGGTGTGCAGCTCGTCCTCCATCCCCACCAGGCGCGCCGTCTCCGCCTGCTTCAGGCGCGTGACGGGTATCCCGGTCCAGCGGCTGACGATGAAAGCCACGTTCTCCTCGGTGAGCGCTGGACGGTTGGTGCGGCGCTCCTCTTCCCACAGCTTCTCGCGCTCCTGGATCTTGCGCTGCAGCTCGCGCTCGTTGTCGCGGAGCTCGGCGGCGCGCTCGAAGTCCTGGTCGCGGATCGCCTCGTCCTTTTTGTCGCCCAGCAGCTCCAGGTCGCGCTTGAGGTCGCTCACCTCGGGCGGCGGCACCTGGGTGGCCAGGCGAGCGCGCGCGCCCGCCTCGTCGATCACGTCGATCGCCTTGTCCGGCAGGAAACGGTCGGTGATGTAGCGCTCCGACAGCTTCACCGCGGCCTCGATCACCTCGTCCGAGATCTGGATGCGGTGGTGGTCCTCGTAGTGGCCACGCAGCCCCGTGACGATCTGGATCGCCTCCTCGATGGAGGGCGGGTCCACCGACACGGTCTGGAAGCGGCGCTCGAGGGCGCCATCCTTTTCGATGTACTTGCGGTACTCGTTCAGCGTGCTGGCACCCACGCACTGCAGCTCGCCGCGGGCCAGTGCCGGCTTCAGCATGTTGCTGGCGTCGATGGCGCCTTCCGCCGCGCCCGCGCCCACCAGGGTGTGCAGCTCGTCGATGAAGAGGATGATCTGCTTGTTCTGCGAGATCTCGTTCATCACCGCCTTGAGCCGCTCCTCGAACTGGCCGCGGTACTTGGTGCCCGCGATCACGGCCGCCATGTCCAGCGACAGCACGCGGAAGTCGCGCAGGCTGTCCGGGCACTTGCCGTCCGCGATGAGCTGGGCCAGCCCCTCCACGATCGCCGTCTTCCCCACCCCGGGCTCGCCGATGAGCACGGGGTTGTTCTTCTTGCGGCGGCTCAGGATCTCCATCACCCGCTCGATCTCTTCCGCGCGGCCGATGGTGGGGTCCAGCTCGCCCTGGCGCGCCAGCTCCGTGAGGTCGCGGCAGAAGTGGTCCAGCGCGGGCGTCTTGCTCTTCTTCTCGCCCTTGCCGCCGGCCGGCGTGGCGCCGGAGCCGCTGCTTCCCAGCGACGACGAGGCGGTGGTCTGCGTGTTGGGCTCCGAGCCCAGCAGCTTCAGCGTCTCGCGGCGCGCGTCCTCAAGCCCCACGCCCAGCTGCCCCAGCACCTCGGCCGCGATCCCCTTCTCCTCGCGGAGAAGGCCCAGCAGCAGGTGCTCGGTGCCGACGTACGAGTGGTTCAGCTCGCGGGCCTCGGCCATGGCGAACTCCAGCACCTTCTTGGCGCGCGAGGTATACGGAAGCTCGCCGAGCGCGATGGTGGCCTTCCCGCGGCGCACGGACTCTTCCACCTTCTCCTGGACCTGCTCCAGGTCCACGGCCAGGTTGTTGAGCACGGCGGCGGCCACGCCCTCGCCCTCGCGGATCAGGCCGAGGAGGATGTGTTCGGTTCCGACGTAGTCGTGCTGGAGCCGGATGGCCTCCTCACGGGCCATCGCGAGCACCTTCCGCACGCGGTCGGTGAAGTTGTAGTTCATCGTGGCGTGACCTTTGTTCGGGCTGGACCTGGAACCGGCTTGCTACCCATTGTATTACGCAAGTGACGAGCCAGACTCCTCCGCCGCGAGAACACCTCTCACGTAGGCTGCGCGTCGTACGTCCGGGTCCCCTTTCGGGAGCGCCTGGTCCGCCACCCGGTCGAGGTGCGCGGCCTGCGCGAAGATCATGATCCGGTTCAGCGTGTGTACACTCACCCTGGGGATTAGTTTCAGCCCAACCCCCAGCCTCACGCCGCTCAGCAGGTTCATCAGCTCCTCGAACGAGGCGGACCTCGCGTGCCTCAGCAGGCCGTACGCGCGCCACACCTTGTCCTCGATCACCAGGGGCGCGTCGCGGGTGAGCACGTCGCGCGCGGAGCTCTCGTACTGCACCACCTGCTGCACGATTCTCTGCAGGTGGTCGATCAGGTCTTCTTCCGTCTTGCCCAGCGTGGTCTGGTTGGAGATCTGGAAGAAGTTCCCCACCACCTCGCTCCCCTCGCCGTACAGCCCGCGAAAGGTGAGGCCCACCTGGCTGATCCCCTGCAGCACCTTGCCGATCTCCTGCGTAAGCACGAGCCCCGGCAGGTGCATGAGGACGGACGCGCGCAGCCCCGTCCCCACGTTGGTGGGGCACGAGGTGAGGTAGCCGAACTCGGGGTGGTACGCGTACGGCAGCTTTCCGCCCAGCTCGTCGTCCAGCCGGTCGATGGAGCGCCAGGCGTCGTGCAGCCGGAAGCCGCCGAGGAGCGTCTGGAGGCGGAGGTGGTCCTCCTCGTTGACCATGACGCTGATCGGCTCGGTGCTCCCGGTGAGCAGCGCCGCGTCCGAGGGCGGCTCCCCGCCGTGCCCGGACACCAGCTCGCGCGACACCAGGTGCCGCTCCAGCAGCAGGAGGCGCTCGGTGGAGGGGAGCTCGGGGATCAGGTAGGCGCGCCCGGTGCCGAGCGCGGCGGACCCTTCGGCGGCGCCGCGGGCCAGGCGCAGCACTTCGCGCCGGTCTCCCTCGTCCGCCCGCGTCCCGAAGCGGAACCCCTGCAGGTTGCGCGCGAGCCGCACGCGGGTCGAGAGGACGATGTCCGCGTGCGGACCATCCGCCTCGATCCACCCGAGGCCTGCGTCGGATTCGTGTGGGAGCTGGGGCATGAACGGAAGTGCGTTAGTGCGTAAGTGCGTGAGTGCGTTAAACAGAACCAACCGTAGGGGCGCGATTCATCGCGCCCGTGCCCGCCGCCGCTCCGTCGCGTGCGCAGCAGCCCGAAATTCGCCGCCGCGCCGGGGGATGAATCCCCCGGCTGGAACCACGCGAAGACCGCTGAAGCGGTCTCGTGCGCCGCGGCGGTCGCGCCGGGCGAATTCAACCCATTCGGGCCGGATGGCCGCTTCACCGGCGCAACAGCCGGATCCGTAGGGGCCGCCCTGCGTGGCTGCCCACCGCCGGCCGCGCCGGGACCCCCGCGTCCCTCCACGGGAAGTCTCGCCTTCCCTTTTTTGTCATCCTGAGGGAGCCGCCTGCACCGACCTCCGCGGTGTCCGATGCCTCCTGCGGCGACCGAAGGATCTAGCCGGCGAGGCAGGAGGACGGCGTGGCTACCTAGGCCCCTCGGAACGCGCAGTAGATCCTTCGCCTCGCGCCAGAGTATGAAGCCCGGGGCCAGGCCTGTGAGGCGCTTGGCTCAGGATGACAAAATTGGGGCGCCACGCCGCGCCGGGGAATGAATCCCCCGGCTGGAACGCCGCGGCCGTCGCGCCGCTCCACCGGCGCACTAACGCACTCACGCACTCACGCACTCACGCACTTCCGTTCGCTTCCAGCCGCCGGATCTGATCCCTCAGCGCGGCCGCACGCTCGAAGTCCTCGGACTCGATGGCTTTCGAGAGGGAGCGGCGAAGGGAGGCGAGACGCGCGGTGCGGTCGCTGGCGGCGGGGTTGGCGGCCAGGTACACCTTGCCTGCGTGCTGCGTGCCGCCGTGCAGCTTGCGAAGCAGCCCGCGCAGCGAGTTGTCCAGCGCCGTCCAGCAGCGCGCGCACCCCAGCCGCCCCGTCTTCTTGAAGTCGGCGATGGTCAGGCCGCACCCGGGGCACGTCCCCACCGTCGTGACCGCCTCGGATGACGCGAAGCCCTTGCCCATCTGCGCCAGGAAGTCGGCCAGGGGGGCGCTGCCCTGCTGCGCGGAGGTGCCGGGGTTCAGGCCCAGCGCCTCGGCGCACCCCTCGCACAGGTTGCGGGTGGTGCTCTGCGTCCCCTCGATCTGCGTGAGGTGGATCGCAGCTTCGTTCTTTCCGCACCGGTCGCACAGCATGCTCATTCCGCGGGTTCGGGGCCGGCGTCCGGCCGGGCGTGCACCAGGTGGCCGCCGTGAAGGCGCAGCACGCGCCCCGCCCGCGCCGCGAGTCCCAGGTCGTGCGTCACCAGCACCATCGCCGCGCCCTGCTCCTCGCTGACGCCAAAGAGCAGGTCGTGCAGCCGCTCGCTCGTTTCCGGGTCCAGGTTGCCGGAGGGCTCGTCCGCCAGCAGCACGAGCGGGCGGTTGGCGAGGGCGCGCGCCACCGCCACGCGCTGCTGCTCGCCGCCGGAGAGGCGGGCGGGCGTGTGCTCCAGCCGCGCCCCCAGCCCCACCGACTCCAGCAGCTCGCGGGCGCGCTCGCGGGCCGCGCGCGGCGGAGTGCCGGCGATCTGCTGCGGCATCATCACGTTCTCCAGCGCCGTGAACTCGCGCAGCAGGTGATGGAACTGGAAGACGAAGCCGACGCTGCGGTTGCGCAGGTAGGCCAGCGCATCCTCGGAGAGCTTTCCCACCTCCTGCCCGCCCACCCTCACCTGCCCCGCCTCCGGACGGTCCAGCGCGCCCAGCACGTGCAGCAGGGTGGACTTCCCCGTGCCGCTCTCGCCGATGATGGAGACCGACTCGCCGCGGTTGACGTCAAGATCCACGCCGTCCAGCACGCAGATGCGCCCGCCGTCGCCGCCCACGTAGGTCTTGTGCACGCCGCGGGCGGAGAGCGCCGGCACCTCGGCCGGGTCGGGCGGGAGCCGCTCCCACACCTCGGCGGGACTACTCATGGCGGATCGCCTCCACCGGGGCCAGCCGCGCCGCCTGCAGCGCCGGGTAGATGGTGGCCACAAAGGAGATCAGGATGGTGCTCACCACGATCGTCGCCAGGTCCGCCGGGTCGTACGCCACGGGGAGGCTGCTCACGAAGTAGATGTCGCCCGGGATCTTGATCAGCTCGTAGCGGTCGATGATCCAGGTCAGCAGCACCCCGCCCGCCGTCCCCAGCAGCGACCCCACCACGCCGATCACCAGCCCCTGCATCACGAAGATGCGCAGGATGCGGCGCGCCGTCATCCCCATGCTCTTGAGGATGCCGATCTCGCGCGTCTTGTCCGTCACCACCATCACCAGCGTGGAGACGATGTTGAACGCCGCCACCACCACGATCAGCAGGAGGATGATGGTCATCGCCAGCTTCTCCAGCTTCAGCGCGGAGAAGAGGGCGCCGTTCATCGTCTTCCAGTCGTCCGTGCGGTAGGGGACGCCCAGCGTGCGGGTGATGCGGAGGCCGACCTCCGTCGCCTCGTTGGGCTCGGGGACGCGCACCTCAATCCCGGTTACGGCGGTGCCCAGGTTGGCCAGCTCCTGCGCGGACCGGATGTTCGTGTACATGAACTTGTTGTCGTACTCGTACATCCCCGTCTGGAACTTCCCCACCACCTCGAAATACTTGAGCTTCGGCATCAGCCCGCCCATGGGGCTCACCGAGCCCGCCTGGAAGGAGATGAGCGTGACTGTGTCGCCCTCCAGGATGTTGGCGCGCTCCGCCAGCCGCGCGCCCAGCACGAGCGGCGGCAGCCCCGTGCGCGTGGGCTTGGACAGCAGCCCGCCCTTGCGCAGCGAGTCGGTGATGGCGGTGACCGTCGCGCCGGTGGTGCCGGGGTCGATGCCGCGCAGGATGGCGGCCTCGGAGTAGCCGGCGCGGTTGCGCAGCCCCAGTTCCGTGTGCACGAAGGGGGCGGCCGCCACCACGTCCGGCACGCGGCGGACGCGGGCGAGGACCTGCGGCCACTCGTCCATCCGCATCGCCTCGCCGTACGTCATCACCCAGATGTGCGGATTGACGCCCAGGATCTTGTTGCGCAGGTCGTTCTGCAGCCCCGTCATCACCGCGATCACGGTGATCAGCGCCATCACGCCCACGGACACGCCGCCGATGGCGATCAGCGTGATCAGCGAGAGGAAGCGGGTGCCGCGGCGCGACGCCAGGTAGCGCCGCCCGATGAACCACTCCAGCCCCGTACCGCCCCGCCCCTTCGCTCTGCTCACTCCGGCCTCATGGTGGGGAAGAGAATCACGTCGCGGATGGACGGCTGGCCGGCCAGGATCATCACCAGGCGGTCCACCCCCATCCCGAAGCCGCCGGTGGGCGGCATCCCGTACTCCAGCGCGCGGATGAAGTCGTCGTCGATCGGCGGCGCCTCCTCGTCGCCGGCGCTGGCGAGGCGCTCCTGTGCCTCGCCACGGCCGCGCTGGTCGAAGGGGTCGTTCAACTCGCTGTACGCGTTGCACAGCTCCTTGCCCGCCACCATCAGCTCGAAGCGCTCGGTGAGCTCCGGGTTGCCGCGCTTGGGCTTGGCCAGCGGCGACATCTCGCGGGGGTAGTCGGTGATGAAGACGGGCTGGATCAGCTTCGGCTCCACCAGCTCGCCGAAGAGCTCGTCGATCAGCTTGCCGCGCCCCATCTTCGCCACCTCGGCCGGCGCCACGCCCTGGGCGCGCACCCGCTCCGCCATCTCCTCGTCCGTCATCCCCTCAACGTCTACACCGCCGATGTCGCGGAGTGCGTCGTACATGGTGAGTTTCGGGTACGGCGGGGCGAAGCTAATGGTGTGTTCACGGAAGCTTACCGCCGTCCCCCCGGTCACCGTCTCCACCACGTGCAGGAGCATCTCCTCGGTGAGCCGCATCACCCCCTCGTAGTCGAGGTACGCGGCATAGAACTCCAGCATGGTGAACTCGGGGTTGTGGAAGCGGCTCAGCCCCTCGTTGCGGAAGTTCTTGGACATCTCGTACACGCGCTCCATCCCGCCCACGATCAGCCGCTTGAGGTACAGCTCCACGGCGATGCGCAGAAAGAGCTGCATGTCAAGCGTGTTGTGGTGCGTGGTAAAGGGGCGCGCCGCGGCGCCGCCGTACAGCGGCTGCAGCACGGGCGTCTCCACCTCCACGAAGCCGCGCTCGTCCAGGAAGCTGCGCAATGCCCTGTTCACCCGCGCGCGCAGCACGAAGACGTCGCGCACCTCCGGGTTCACGGCCAGGTCGGCGTAGCGTTGCCGGTAGCGCGCCTCCACGTCGCTGAACCCCGAGTACACGCGCCGCTCCCCCGTCTCCGGATCGATCTCCTCCTTCCCCAGCGGCAGCGGGCGGATCGCCTTGGCGAGCACGCTGAACGACGTCACGCGCAGCGACACCTCGCCGGTGCGCGTGCGAAAGAGCGTCCCCTCCGCGCCGAGCCAGTCGCTGAGGTCGATCAGGTCGAGGAGCGGGTACGTCTCCGCCAGTTCGTTGACGCGCAGGTAGAGCTGGATGCGCCCCGTGCGGTCCGCCAGGTGGACGAAGGTGCTCTTTCCCATCACCCGCTTGGCCACGACGCGCCCGGCGACGCGCACTGGCTCCGCGGGCCCGTCGCCCTCGGCCCCCTGCCCTTCCCACGCCTCGAACAGCGCGCGGGCGTCGGTGGCGGAGTGCGTGGGATCGTACCCGTATGCGAACGGCTCCACCCCCCGCTCGCGCAGGGCATGGAGCTTTTCCGTCCGCTCGGCGACGATGCGCTCGCCGCCTTCCGGCGTGCCTACCGGCTCGCTCATAGCTGCTTCTCTCCCCCGAACTCCCGCAGGTACGCGTTGATGAACGGGTCCACGTCGCCGTCCATCACCTTGGCCACGTCCGGCAGCTTGAGCTCCGTGCGGTGGTCGTTGACCATGGTGTAGGGCTGGAAGACGTAGGAGCGGATCTGGCTTCCGAAGCCGATGTCCGTCTTGGTGGACTCCAGCTTGGCCTTCTCCTTCTCCTGCGCCTCGAGCGCGGCCTGGTAGAGCCGGGCCTTGAGCATCTTCATGGCCGTCGCGCGGTTCTTGTGCTGCGACCGCTCCTGCTGGCACTCCACCACGATGCCGCTGGGAAGGTGCCGCAGACGCACCGCGGACGACGTCTTGTTGACGTGCTGCCCGCCGGCACCCGACGCGCGGAAGACGTCCATCTCGATGTCTTCCTCGCGCACCTCGATCTCGATGGTGTCGTCGACCGACGGGTACACGAAGACGGAGGCGAACGAGGTGTGGCGCCGCGCCTGGCTGTCGAAGGGCGAGATGCGCACCAGGCGGTGCACGCCGCGCTCCGCGCGCAGGTAGCCGTACGCGTACTCGCCGCGCACCTCCAGCGTGGCGGACTTGATCCCCGCCTCCTCGCCCTCCTGCTGGTCCAGGAGCTCCACGTCGAAGCCGTGGCGCTCGGCCCAGCGGGTGTACATGCGAAGCAGCATCTCCGCCCAGTCCTGCGACTCGGTGCCGCCGGCGCCGGACTGCAGCGTCACCAGGGCGTCGCGGTGGTCGTCCGGCCCCTGGAGCATGTTGCGCAGCTCCAGGCTGGCCAGCTCGCTGCCGATCCGCTCGATCTCGGCGGTGACCTCCTCCAGCATCCCCGGGTCCTCTTCCACCTCCAGCAGGTCCAGCATCTCGGCGGCGTCTGCCGCGCGGGCGGTGAGGCCGGCCCACGGCGCCACCCACTGCTTGACCTTGTTGGCCTCGTCGATCACCTCGCGCGCCTTCGCCTGGTCGTTCCAGAACGAAGGATCCCCCATGCGGGCTTCGAGGCCGTTCAGCTTCTCCTGCTTGGCAGGGATGTCAAAGAAACCCCCTTAGCTCTTCGAGCCGGTCGCGGTGTGCGCCGAGGGCGGTACGCAGCTCTTCCATCGTCGTCTTCCCCTGTCTGACAGCAACGACAAGGGCCGTCCGGCTGGGACGGCCCAGGTTCGCGGTATTCGCGTTCCCGAAATATAACCGGCGGGGTGCGTCCCTGCCAGCACTGCAACTGCAGGGCTCACGCGGAGACGCGGAGACGCAGAGAGAGGCGCTGAAGTTCTCTCCTGCGTCTCTGCGCCTCTGCGTGAGATTGCAGTTAAAACACAGCCTGACCTTTGGCGAGGATCTCGTTGAGCGCTTCGCGGAAGTGGGGCGTGCCGCGCGAGATCTCGGGGCCCACCTGCGCGACGTACTCCTCCCAGCTCTTCTTGATCTCCTCCATGAACTCGCGCTTCAGCGTGCCGTTCGCGAGCGCCTGGTCGCGGCGCTCGGGGTGGTACGTCACGATGTCCGACACGAGCGCCCTCGCCAGCCGCCGTGCCTTTGCCCCCGGGTCGTTCGCGCCGAACGGATTCGGGCGAGCGGTGGGGGCGGGCGCAGGTGCCGGCGCGGGTGCGGGAGCCGGCGGTGGCGGGGGCGGAGGAGCCGGAGCGGCGACCGGTGCGGGCGCTGCTACGGGAGCAGGCACGGCGACGGGGGCGGGCTCAGGCGCGGGCGCGGGCCGGGCGCCGGCGATCTCGAAGACGTTGCGGCAGATGGAGCAGCGAGCGCGCACCCCGCCCGCCGGCACCTTGGCCGGATCGACGCGGAAGATCGTGTTGCAGTGCGTACACTGGGCGTTCATGGGTACCCGCTTGAGAGGTTCGGCAGTGAGCCGCAGGCTATTCCGAGCGGCGGTCGACCACGTAGATGGAGCCGGAGAAGGTCTTGGCGTACGCCTTCATCTCCGTGGCCAGCTCGCTGATCTGCGCCGTGTGCGTGAAGTTGCGGTGCTCGTTCGTCACCACGCCGATGGAGAGCGTCATCAGCGGCACCTGGTGCTCGCCGCCGCGGCGGTCCTTGCCGAGGAAGAAGCCGCGCGCGCGGTCCTCCCCGGTGTACTGCAGGTCGATCAGCTCGCTGAACACCGAGAGCACCTCCTCGCAGCAGACGCGGAAGTCCGCCAGCGAGGCGATGAAGATGAAGTCGTCGCCGCCGATGTGCCCCACGAATGCGCCCGGCGAGCGCGCCCGCACCACCTCGCGCAAGATCCGCGAGAGGATCAGGATCACCCGGTCGCCGTGGTTGTAGCCGTAGCGGTCGTTGAACTCCTTGAAGTGGTCGAGGTCCGCGTAGCACACCGCGAACTTCTCCCCCGACGCCAGCCGCTCCGCGATGTCGCGCTCGATCTGCACCGTCCCCGGCAGGAGCGTGGTGGGATGCACCCCCACGTCGCGGTCGGCGCGGTGCAGCGCCATGGCCAGCCGCAGCTCGCACTCGCGCGCGGAGAGGCCCGGGTTCAGCACCTCGTCCGCCCCCGCCTCCAGCGCCCGCGACGCGGTCTCCTCGTCCGCGGCGTCGGAGGCCACGTACATGATGACGGGGAGCACGGAGGTGAAGACCTCGCGCTTGATCCCCCGGCACAGCTCCAGCGCCTCGTCCGCCGGCTCGGAGCCATCCACGATCAGCGCCACGGCGTGGCTGTGCGACGCGCGCTGCTCCAGCTCGGTGGGCGAGTGGACCTCGATCAGCCCGTACTCCCGCGCCGACGCGAACTCGCGGACCAGGTCGGGCGTGGCCCGGCCGTGCGGCGAGTAGTGCAGCAGTACGCGTGGAAGCATGCCGGGAGATCAGGCGCGGAGGGAGGAGGGGCCGTGCGGGCGGATTGTAGCCGGGGCCGGGCGCGGTGTCAAACGGCGCCGCCTCAGCGCGCGGGCTGCGCGTCCAGCGAAGTGGCCTCGTCGATCAGCATGATGGGGATGTTGTCGCGCACCTCATAGCGCAGCCGGTCGCGCTCGCACACCAGCGACTCGGGGCTCTGCTCGTAGCGGAGATCGCCCTTGCACTTCGGGCAGACCAGCATCTCCAGCAGCCACGGCTCGATCACGATCTCTGCTCCGCGTCCGGAAGTTTGAACCCGAGGCGCTGCAGCGTCACGGGGTCCTTGCGCCAGCGGGGGAGCACCTTGACCCACAGGTCCAGGTACACGGGCGCGCCCACGAACTCCTCGATCTTCTCCCTCGAGACCTGCCCCAGCTTCTTGATCGCCTGCCCGCCGCTCCCCACCACGATGGCCTTCTGCGAGGCCCGTTCCACGAACACCACGGCGCGGATGTAGAGCGGCGACCCGCTCTCGCGGAACTCCTCCACCTTGGTGGCGACGCTGTACGGCACCTCCTGCGAGTACAGCTCGAACACCGACTCGCGGATCAGCTCGGCCACGAAGAACCTCACCGGCTGCGACGAGACGTCCTCCTCCGGGTAGAGGAACTCGGAGACGGGCAGCCGTCGCGCGATCTCGGCGCGCAGCGTCTCCGTCCCCTCCCCCGTCACGGCGGATACCTCGATCGGCTCCACCTTGAACCTCTCGCGGCTCCACTCCCGCACGCGCTCGCGCTGCGACGCGGCCGCCACGTCCACCTTGTTGCTCACCACCAGCAGCCGCGGCGCGCGGTCCAGCAGCTCCATCACGTCCTCGCCGAACTCCGGCACGCCGGCGGATGCGTCGATGAGCAGGAGCACCACGTCCGAGTCGCCGATCACGTCCAGGGCGATGTGCATCATCGCCCGGTGCAGCAGGTAGCGCGGGTCGACGAGGCCGGGCGTGTCCACGAACACCATCTGCACGCCGTCGCGCGAGTCGATCCCCAGCACCCGCTCGCGCGTCGTCTGCGCGAACGGCGTGACGATGCTGAGCTTCTGCTCCACCAGCCGGTTCATCAGCGACGACTTGCCGACGTTGGGAAAGCCCACCAGCGCCACGAGCCCGGCGCGGGTCTCGACGGTCGTTTCGGTATCGGTCATGTGCGGAAGCTAGTGGGCACCCGCAAGCGCTGCAACTGCATGGCCTCACGCGAAGGCGCAAAGACGCAAAGGGAGCACGCGAAGGTCTTTCTTTGCGTCTTCGCGGCTTTGCGTGAGACTGCTGTCGGGATGCATGTCTACAAACAGAAGCCCCCCGACGCTCGTGCTGAGCATCGGGGGGCTTGATACGTAGGCCGGCGGCGCCGTACTCTCCCACCGGGTGGCCCCGGCAGTACCATCCGCGCGAGTGGGGCTTAACTTCCGAGTTCGGGATGGGATCGGGTGATCCCCCACGCCATG
>DASVVI010000723.1:0-2129 GCA_036386635.1 Longimicrobium sp. | reverse complement strand
CCCGACGAGTACCTCTACCAGCGCGGCGACGGCACGGCCGCGTGGGTGCAGATCACGGGCGTGCCGCTGCGCGACGCCCGGGGCGCCGTCACCAGCGCGCTGGTGGTGCTGGACGACGTGGATGCCGAGCGCCGCGCCCAGGAAGAGCGCGAGAGCCTGATCCGGGAGCTGGGCCTGGAGCGCGCGCGCCTGCGCACCGTCTTTCAGCAGGCGCCGGCGATGATCGCCGTGCTGCGCGGGCCGGAGTTCGTCTTCGAGATGGCGAACCGCCCGTACGTATCGCTCATGGGAGGGCGCCAGCTGGTGGGAAAGAAGCTGTGTGAGGCCATCCCGGAGGTGGTGGAGCAGGGCTTCATCGAGATGCTGAACGGGGTGTACGCCACGGGCGAGCCCCACGTGGGCAACGAGACCCCCGCCCTGCTGGACCGCACGGGAAGCGGGAAGCTGGAGGAGGGGTTCTTCAACTTCGTCTTCCAGGCGCTCCCCGACGCCGACGGCTCCGTGGGGGGGATCCTGATCCACGCCGTGGACGTCACCGACCAGGTGCACGCCCGCCAGGAAGTGGAGCGCAAAGCCCAGGAGCTGGCGCGGACCGCGCGCGCCCTTGAGACCAGCAACCGCGAGCTGGACCAGTTCGCCTATGTCGCCAGCCACGACCTCAAGGCGCCGCTGCGGGGGATCAGCAACATCTCCACCTGGATCGAGGAGGACCTGGAAGGCGTGGTGAGCGCCGAGGTGAAGGAGCACCTGGAGCTGCTGCGGGGCCGGGTGCACCGCATGGAGGGGCTGATCGAGGGTATCCTGCAGTATTCGCGCGCCGGGCGGATGAAGGAGCGCGCCGTACGGCTGGACACGGCGGAGCTGGTGGAGGAAGTGGTGGAGCTGATCGCCCCGCCGGAAGGGGTGCGCGTGGATGTGGCCGCCGGCATGCCCGTGGTGCACACGGAGCGCCTTCCGCTGCAGCAGGTCTTCATGAACCTGATAGGCAACGCGGTGAAGTACGCGCGCGGCGACGCGCCGCTGGTGCGGGTGGAGTCGCGCGAGTCGGCGGAGGGGATGTGCGAGTTCGCCGTCATCGACAACGGCCCCGGGATTGCGCCGGAGTACCACGAGCGCATTTTCGGGATCTTTCAGATGCTGGAAGCGCGCGACAAGGTGGAGGGAACGGGGATCGGGCTCTCCATCGTCAAGAAGCTGGTCGAGAGCCGCGGCGGGCGGGTGTGGGTGGAATCGGAAGAGGGAGCGGGGAGCACCTTCCGCTTCCTGTGGCCCCAGGCGCATGAGGAGAGCACCGGGAATGAGTGACAAGCTGCTGAACATCCTGCTGGTGGAAGACGACGAGGTGGACGTGATGAACATCCGCCGCGCCTTCAAGAAGGGGAACATCTCCAACCCGCTCTTCGTGGCGGGGAACGGCCTGGAAGCACTCGACATGCTGCGCGGCGACGAGCTGCCGCGCACCCGGCGACTGGTTCTGCTCGACCTCAACATGCCGCGCATGAACGGCATCGAGTTCCTGCGCGAGCTGCGCGCGGACCCGGAGCTGAGCCCCACGCCCGTGGTGGTGCTCACCACATCCGACGCGGAGCGCGACAAGGTGGAGGCGTACAACCTCCACGTCGCGGGCTACCTGCTGAAGCCCGTCACCTTCAGCAACTTCTGCGAGACGATGGCCTCCCTCAACAAGTACTGGGCGCTCGTGGAGATGCCGTGACCGAGCCGCTGGATCCGCCCGCCGTCTCCCCAGAGGATGCGCAGCCGCGGCTGCGCATCCTGGTGGTGGACGACGACCGGGTGGACCGGATGGCGATCCGCCGCGCGCTCTCGCGCGCGGGGGTGGACGCGTCGGTGGACGAGGCCGAAGCCGTCCCCCAGGCGCTGGCGCTGGCCGTGGCCGGCGCGTACGACTGCGTCTTCCTGGACTACAACCTTCCCGGCGGCAACGGCCTCACCCTGCTGCGCTCCATCCGCGCGGCCGGGGTAAACGCGCCGGTGGTGATGCTCACCGGCCAGGGCGACGAGCGGGTGGCGGTGGCGCTGATGAAGGCGGGCGCCGCGGACTACCTTCCCAAGGACGGCATCACCCCCGAGCGGCTGGCGGCATCCCTGCGCTACGCCGTGGAGCTGCG
>DASVVI010000722.1:0-5446 GCA_036386635.1 Longimicrobium sp. | reverse complement strand
TGCTGCCGGCCTCTCAGCGCCCCATGAGACCCCCAGCCTTCCCAAGACGCTCCAGCCGCTAAACTGGCCCTGAATCTGAATTGCGACGCTACTGCGCCACCCCTCCCCCAGGTTTTCACACGGTCTCGATACTGCCCGGGGGAGGGGGATTTTGCATGCGGCTAGTTCTGTTCTTTGCCGGCGGAGGAGGGCTCGGCGCTCGGCTGCAGGGGGATCGTCCAGATCCAGTCGGTCTTGGACTTGGAAATACCGATCACCGACTCGGGCCCGTCGCCCACCTGCACGCGCAGCGAGCGGAAGTACACGGGGATGGTGAGCATGTAATGCGCGCGGGAGTTCGGGCGGTTCCGCACCCGGACGCCGCCCTCCACCGCCACGATCCGCTCGCCGCGATGCGCGCTGGCGACCTGCGCGGTGGCATCCTCCACGTCGCGCAGCCAGATGGTGGCCGTGCCGCCGCGCTGCAGCGTCTCGAAGCGGATCGTCACCTCCGGACCGCTGGGCGTGAACTTCATCGGCGCGGTTGCCCCGGGCGCCACGGTCCTCCGGGGCTGCACCTGCACGCGCTGCCGCGGCGTGGCGGGCTCGCGCTGCGTGCGTACGGCTTCCACGGCGGGCGGGGGCGCGGCGGCGACCGGCGGGGGCGGCTCGTCGCCGTCCAGCATGCGCAGGACGCCCGCCAGCAGCGGGCCGGGGTTATCGCCGGCCACCGCCTCCACCCGGTCGGAGACCCAGGCGCGGCCGGACTGCGTGGTCATCGCGCCCAGCAGCGCCAGCATGAAGACGGCGGCCGCGCGCAGCAGCACCCTGCCGCTGAGCGGGCCGGTGGCGGAGCTGCGCAGGCGGGCGCGGTCCATGGCGGCCAGCGCCACGGCCCGCTTTCCGGAGTCGGGAAGCTGCACCGGCAGCTCGCCGATCAGCGCGCTGACGGTGGCGGAGCGCCGCTCCAGCTCGGCGAGCTGAGCGGAGCAGGCGGCGCACTGCCCCAGGTGGTGCCGCGCGTGCCGAAGCGCGTCGCGGTCGAGCTGCCGGTCCAGGTATCGAAGCAGGTCCGTCTCACCCAGATGGGTGCGCGGACCGATCACAAAGCTCATCGAAGGCTCTCGGTTGAGGGAGAGAGCTCCGCGGAAAGTTTCTTGAGCGCGCGTGCCAGCATGGTTCCCACCGACCCGGTGGTGGTCCCCACCGCGTCTGCGATCTCGTGATGCGCGAATCCTTCTTCGCGCATCAGCAGCACGGTGCGCTCCTTCCACGAAAGGCGGTCCAGCGCGGCCCTCACCAGGCGCCGCCGTTCCTCACTCTCGGTAGCCGCGTCCGGCGCGGGGCCCATGTCGCCCACGGGCGCCCTTTCGGGCGTCGCGCGGAGCAGCGTGAGCCAGCGCGCACGGGCGCGGGCGGTGTCGCGTACCACGTTGGTGGCCACCGCGTACAGCCAGGCCCGCACGTGGCGGTCCTGCGGTGGCCGCTCCACCAGGCGTACGAACGCTTCCTGCGCCGCGTCCGCCGCCAGGTCCGGGTCGCCGGTCAGGCGCACCAGGTAGCGGTACAGCCCGTCGTAGTGCTCCAGGAAGAGCTTCGTGGGATTCAACGGCTCTTCCTCGTCGTACATCGGAGGCAAGATGGCTACGGGCTCTGAATTGTCGGGGTGGAACGCGCCGGGCCGGCGGATTCTGACCGGAGCTGCGGCAGGAAGGGTGCCGGGAAGGATATTGCGCGGGGACGGAGGAAGGAAGTGCGTTAGTGCGTTAGTGCGGCGGGGCCCCCTCCCCCCGGCCCCCGCCCCCGCCTGCGGGGGCGCAGGGCGAGGGCGGGGGAGAACACCGTGTGCGTTGCGCCGACGCCCGTACGGGCGCGCACCGCAAACTGCGCCCATGCCAGACCGCTTCAGCGGTCTTCGCGTGGTTCCAGCCGGGGGATTTATCCCCCGGTGATGCGGCGCCCGGCGTGCCACCCCGGAGGATGCGGCGCCGGTGCCCCGCCTCACGGAACCTGCGAAGGCAGGTTTCCCGCGGTTGTTGCAGCGGTTTCAACCGCCGCCCCTGCCCAGCCTACCCCTTGTCCCCCCGCCTGATCTCGTTCACCAGACGATGGCTGCGGCGGGTAGTCTCCGGCTCGCGGTATTTCGGGGAGACGGAGAGGACGACGCGCACGGCCGTCTCGATGTCCATGAGGTGGCCGGGGGAGACGTACACGGGTTTTACGCCGTCGCGCGTGCGCAGGGCCACGCCGACCGTTTCGCCCTGGTGCACGAGCGGGGCGGTGGATCCGCGCGCCCACCCCGGCTCGTCGTGCTCGCCCACCAGAATCGACTTGGCGCAGCCGATGGTGGGGACGTCCCACAGCAGCCCGCCGTGGCACGCGATGCCGAAGCGGCGCGGATGCGCGAGCCCCTGCCCGTCAAAGATCACCACGTCCGGCTTCGTCCGCAGCTTGCGGAAGGCGTCGTCCAGCGGGGGAAGCTCGCGAAAGGAGAGGTAGCCCGGGATGTACGGCATCTGCAGCGTGGCGGCGCAGCTCGCTTCCTCCATCGTCTCCAGCGTGGCGGCGTCCAGCGTCACGATCCCCGCGTAGCCGCGCTTCGCGAACTTCTCCATCGACACGTCCGCGCCGGCGATGGTGCGCGGGCGGAAGTCCGCCGGCGCGCGCAGCACGATGCGCTCGCGCAGGGCAACCTGCAGCTCGCGCGCCTCGGCTACGGTAAGGCCCCAGCCGTGGCCGAGGGGGTTCGCGGAATCGGTCATGAGTATCGACACCTCAAAAAAGCGCCTCACACAGAGCCACAGAGGGGACGGAAAGCAAAACGGAAAGGCTCTCTCAGCGCCTTTCCGTTCCCCGTGCCCTCCGTGTGATGCCGTTCAGCCGCGGGCGCGCGCCAGCGTGTGCTCGACGGCCGCGATCCACTCGGGCGGGAAGCGGCTCGCGTCGCACACCCACTCGGTGAGCGAGGGGACGGCGTACTCGATGCCGGAGCGCTCGTCCGCCACGGCGGCCACCAGGATGCCTCCCATCCCGCGCAGCCGGCGGTTCCACGGCTCGCCGACGGTCGAGTCGAATGCGTCGGCGAGGGCCTGGAAGCGGGCCGGGGGGAAGTGCGCCTCGCGCATGGTGCGCAGCTCGCGGGCGCAGAGCAGGAGGATGGAGTAGCGCCCCGCCGCCTCCGGGAGCGCGGCCGACAGCTCCTCGTGGAGGAGGGCCAGGTGGCGCTCCAGCATCCACTGCGGCATCCCGCGCGAGGCGAGGACGCCGCCCAGCCACTTCACCTGCTCCACCGCCACGTCCGGCGTCAGGTCCACCAGGGTAGCGAGCCAGCCGCTGTCGCTCAGCGAGAACTGGCGGCCGCGCGTGCCGTAGCGGTGGCCGTAGTACGGGAACTCCGCCCACGAGCGCTGCGCCGCCCGCTTGGCCGCCTTCACCTCGCGCGGGTCGCTGGTGACGACGTGGTTCCCCGCCTCGGG
The DNA here is from genome assembly GCA_036386635.1 of Longimicrobium sp. Taxonomy (GTDB): domain Bacteria; phylum Gemmatimonadota; class Gemmatimonadetes; order Longimicrobiales; family Longimicrobiaceae; genus Longimicrobium. The sequence continues at coordinate 1,991 of DASVVI010000722.1, read as the reverse complement.
GTTGAGGATGTTGGCTTCGTGGTAGCGGACGTGCTTCGCGATCATGGGTCCCTCCATTTTCGGGTGCCGCCTTCAAGCTGTACGCAGCCGCCCACGAGCGCAACCGATTCAGCCGAAGATCCGGCTCCACAGGTCGGGTACCATCGCCACCACGGCGAAGTGGATGAAGCGCCCCACCAGGCACGCCACCACGAAGAAGGCGATGTTCATCCGCACCGCTCCCGCCGCGAGCGCCATCACGTACAGCGGCGGCAGGCCCACCAGCGAGCTGCAGAAGAAGACGAGCTTCCCCCACATCGGCCGCGCCTCCAGCTTCGCCTGCGTCGCCTCCAGCCCGCGCTGTACGCGGCCAGCGGGGAGCTTCAGCACGCCGAGCCCCACGTAGTACATCGCGATCTTCCCCACCGTCTGCCCCAGCGTGGCCGCGATCACCAGCGGCAGCACGTAGGACTTGGGCGAGAGCGCCACCGCGGAGAGCAGGTAGATCTCCGTGTTGACGAAGGGGACGAGCGAGCCCAGCACGCAGACGGCGAACGTGGTCAGCCAGACGGCTACGAGCGGCATCGCGTGCGGATCGGTCGGGTGCGGAGCGGGCTCACGGCTTCACCAGCAGGGGATATGGATTCAGGTCCCTTCCCCGCCACCAGCGGTTCGGGTCGGATACGGTGTAGACGGCAAAGTGCAGGTGCGGGTTTCCGGGGGGCGCGTTGCCGGTGTGCCCCACGTACCCGATGACGTCTCCGGCGCGCACCAGATCGCCCTCCTTGAGGCCGGCCCGGTAGCGCTGCAGGTGCGCGTAGTAGTAGATGGTGCGCCCGTCCGCGTCGCGGTGGTAGAGCGAGATCCCGCCCAGCGCGTTCGAGGCCCGCTTCACGATCACCCCGCCCGACGCCGCCAGCACCGGCGTGCCGTCCGGCGCGAAGATGTCCACTCCCTTGTGCTTGCGGCCGCCCAAGCGCCCCGCGCCGTAGCTGTCCGCCAGTTCGCGCTCCCGCACCCCCGCCACCGGGATCACCAGCCGCGCCGCCGTCGCCGCCGGGCGCAGCTCCTCGCGCGTCGCCACCCTCACCAGCAGCGTCTTCTCCGTCGCGGCAAGGTAGACGACGAGCCCCAGCAGCAGCGCCACCTCCGCCAGCGCCACGCCGATGGTGGCGCGGCGCAGGGTGATGCGCATGCGCCTCCGCCGCGGCGCGGGCTCCGGGGCCGGTGCGGGCGCGGCGGCGTCCTCGGTCAGCGCGGCAACGGGGGAAGCTGCGCGGCCGGATTGTAGTGCCGGAACACCTCGCGGCCGATGCGCGCGATCAGGAGGTTGGCGGGGTTGTCCGGCATGTACGACTTGTCCTGGTTCTCGCGCGTCATAACGCAGACCGCCACAGGAGCCTCGGCGCCGTACAGGATGCCGCAGTCGCTGCGCGCCTGGTCCACTTCGCCCGTCTTGTGCGCGGCGACGAGGTCCTCGGGGAGCCAGCGCTGCAGCTTGCTGGGGTCCTGGTTGGCGCGCAGCATTCGCAGCGCCAGCGAGTCCATGGCCGGCGACACCGCGCGCCCCTGGTGCAGCAGGGTGAAGAGGCGCGTCGTCTCGTCCGGGGTGGTGACGCCCAGGCCGTACTTCACCGAGCTGTCCATGGCGACCGAGGTCGCGCGGAGAAAGGTCTTGGAGTGGATCTTGGTGTGCGGCAGCCCCAGCGCCTCCATCTTGCTCCACACCGTGCGGATGTTGATGCGATCGAGGAGGAGGTTGGTGGCCGTGTTGTCGGACAGGGTGATCATCAGCCACGCCGCGTCCTCCACGGTCAGGTTGAGACCGGACGCCATGTACTGCAGCACCCCGGAGCCGCCCACCCGGTCGCGCGCGATCATCCCGATGCGCTCGTCCAGCCGCAGCGATCCCTTGTTGGCCTCGTCCAGCAGCGTCACCAGGATCGCCACCTTGATCAGCGACGCGGACGGGTACGTCTCGGCGCCGCGGATGGAGAGCGTCTCGCCCGTCC
>DASVVI010000721.1:0-2342 GCA_036386635.1 Longimicrobium sp. | reverse complement strand
CCCTCCCCCGCGGTTTGGGGGAGGGGCAGCGAGGAACGAGCGGGGGAGGGGGCCTACCGGCCCCTCCCGCCCCCCCATCACCGAAACGATGTGCGTACGTTCGGGTCGCGCATGACGGTGCGGAAGGCGTCCAGCGAGGAGCGGCTGGAGTCGATCCGCCAGTCGGCTTCCTTGCGGGTGTGGAACCAGATGGCCCCCACCACGTTCGGATGCCGCCGCAGCGTGGCGAACGCTTCGCTGATCCACGCGCCCTTGTCGTACCCGCGCGCCTCCTGCGTGGCGAACTCGCCGATGATGATCGGCTTGCGCGGGAAGCGGCGCTCCAGGTCCGTGAGGATGTTGTCCGAGTCGCGGCCGGTGAACACGGTGGCGAACGTCTGGTAGACGCCGCCCCACACGCTGGGGCCGTTGTAGCCGTGCGGCCCCAGGTAGTCCACGTACGCGTCGCCCGGGTAGTAGTGGCCGTACCAGTTCCAGTGGCTCGGCCCCACCGACCCCAGCGCCAGCGGGTTCCCCACATTGGGGCTGAACACCCACTTCACGTTATTCGCGCCCTCGCGGCGGAAGATCGTCACCATGCGGCGGAAGGCGGCGGCGTACTTGGCCGGCGCGGCCTGGTTGCCGTTGTAGATGCCCTGCCAGGCGAAGTTCCAGCGCCCGTTCATCTCCCAACCCGGCGACACCATCACCGTGCCGCGCACCCCCGCCAGGCCGCGCGCCATCCGCGCGATCTGCGCATCCGCGCGGCCGGAGTTGATGGCGTCCAGCAGTCCGTTGCGCGGCGCGCCTGCAAAGCGCAGGTCCAGCGCCACGTACGGCGTGGAGCCCGCGGCCGAGGTGCGGCGCACGAGCTGCCCGGCCCATCCGCGGTCGGAGAAGTCGACGTCCAGGTTGTGGAAGGTCTTGATGATCGCCGGGCGCTTCCCCACCATCTGCGCGAAGCGGCCGATGCCGACCTCGATGCGCTCGGTGCGGCTGTCCGCCTCGCCCAGGTACGCGCCGATGTAGAACGGCCGGTTGAACAGGCCGTTGGGCGTGTCGTCCGCGGCGCGCGAGAGGCGCGGGAATGCAACGATGGAGAGAACGGCCAGGGCGGCCGCACGGGTGCGGAGATGCATGGGAGTTGCTTCCTCTTCGGCAGCTCGACAGGCGTGGCGGGGGGAACCCGCGTTAGCCTCGAAGCTTTGCGTCCCCGTCTTTCGAACGGGTTTGCCGTTGTCGGAGGTGCCCGGCCGGGCGGCCGCGCAGGCACGGTGGAATGGGATTCCGTGCGCAACGTAACTATGTGCGAAATCAGCCCGTTAGTCAAGGCGTAAACTGCTACTATTAGACGCAGCAGCCGACGCGATTTTCGGAGTCGCCGGCTGTCGCGCGGGCCCGATGCATGCGTGCACACCCCCGTGAACCCGGAGCGCGGCCCAGGGTACCTATGAGTACGGCATCTTCCGCGAGATCCGAAGTGACCGGCGGGGCACGGAGCGCGTCTATCCGGCGAAGGTCCAGCCCCGCCAGCACCCGAAGCATCGCATGAGCAACCGCATCCACGCCTGCCTCGACGGCGACATCCCCGCCGAGGACCTTTCGCCCGCCGAACGCGCCCGTCTCGCCGAGATGGAGCGCATCTTCGGCGCGGCCTCGCGGCACCTGCGCGCCGTCGCCGCGCCGGAGCTGGCCGGGCGCGTGATGGCGGCGCTCCCCGCGCACGCGCCGCGCCGGCCGGGGCTCGTGCAGCGCGCGCTGGGATGGCTCTGGCGGCCGCGCCCGGTGCGCCTCGTCTTCCGCCCCGCCTACGGCCTGGCGGGAGCGCTCGCGGCCGTCACCGCGGTCGCCATCCTCCCGGATGCGCCCGGCGTGGAGCAGGCGCCCGCCGCGCTGGCCGCCGCCGCGCCGCCGGTGTACGTGCAGTTCCGGCTGGAGGCGAACGGCGCGCATCAGGTGGCGCTCGCCGGCACCTTTACGGGGTGGCAGCCCGCCGTGCAGTTGCGCCAGACGAAGCCGGGCGAGTGGTCCGCCGTGGTGCCGCTGCGCCCCGGCGTGCACGACTACGCCTTCGTGGTCGATGGGCAGCGCTGGGTGGCGGATCCGCACGCCCCGCAGGTGGACGACTCCTTCGGCGGCACGAACAGCCGGATCTCCCTCCCGCCGGTCGTCCAGAGCTCTTGAGACGGGCGCTGCCGGCCCTCGCGGCCTGCGTGCTCGCCGCCCCGCTCGCGGCACAGGGGTGGAGCGCCGAGGCGACGGCGGGCCGCGCGGCGTACGACCCCGTCGCGGCCCGGGTGAGCAGTACCTCGGCCTCGCTGGCGCTGCGCTACGACACGCCGCAACGCTGGCTGTACGCCTCC
>DASVVI010000720.1:0-5152 GCA_036386635.1 Longimicrobium sp. | reverse complement strand
CCGTGGAAGAACTGCGGCCTCACACAGAGCCACGGAGGCACAGAGAGAAATGCAGAAGGTGCTCTCTGCTGTTCTTCCTCTGTGTCTCTGTGTCTCTGTGTGAGACTCGCTGTTCCTTCGGGTACATGCAGAAACCTCCCCTCCGGCGAGGTGCACCGGAGGGGAGGTTCTTTTAACGAGCCACAGTTTTAGAAGAAGACGGGCTCCTGGTATGCCCCGAACACAGCTTCCATCGAGTGGCGGATCTCGTGGAGGGTGGCGTAGGCGCGGACCGCGTCCAGCATGGCGGGGACGACGTTTTCGCCGGCGCGGGCAGAGTCCTGGAGAACCTGCAGCGTGCGGTCGACCTCGGCCTGGTCGCGGCGGGCGCGCATGGCGGCCATCCGCTCGCGCTGGCGGCGCTCGGCCTCCTCGGTCACCTTGAGGAGCGGGATGTCGATCTTCTCGCCCTCGATCGTGTAGTCGTTCACGCCCACGATCACCCGCTCGTTGCGCTCGATCTCGATCTGCTGGCGCATGGCCGAGCGCGCGATCTGCTGCTGGAAGTAGCCCCGCTCGATCCCCGGCACCACCCCGCCCATCGCGTCGATCTCGGCGAAGATCGCCTCCGCCTCGGCTTCCATCTGGTCGGTGAGCGCTTCCAGGTAGTAGGAGCCGGCCAGCGGGTCGATGGTGTTGGCCACCCCCGTCTCGTGCGCCAGGATCTGCTGCGTGCGCAACGCGATCTGCACCGCCTTCTCGGTGGGCAGCGCCAGCGTCTCGTCCATCGAGTTGGTGTGCAGCGACTGCGTGCCGCCCAGCACCGCCGCCATCGCCTGGTAGGCCACGCGCACGATGTTGTTCTCCGGCTGCTGCGCCGTCAGCGTCACGCCGGCCGTCTGGGCGTGGGTGCGCAGGCGCCAGCTCTCCGGGTTCTTGCTGCCGTACTTGTCGCGCAGGTGGCGCGCCCAGATGCGGCGGCCGGCGCGGAACTTGGCGATCTCCTCGAAGAAGTCGTTGTGCACGTCCCAGAAGAAGGAGAGCCGCGGCGCGAAGTCGTCCACGTCCATCCCGCGCGCCACGCCGCGCTCCACGTACTCGAAGCCGTTGCGCAGCGTGTAGGCCAGCTCCTGGACCGCCGTGGCGCCCGCCTCGCGGATGTGGTAGCCGCTGATGGAGATCGGGTTGTACTTGGGCGCGTTCTTGGACGCCCACTCGAACATGTCGATCACCAGCCGCAGCGCAGGCTCCGGCGGATACACCCAGGCGTGCTGCGCCTGGTACTCCTTGAGGATGTCGTTCTGGACGGTGCCGCGCAGCTTGTGGAAGGGAACGCCCTGCTTCTCCGCCGCCACCATGTAGAAGGCGAAGAGGATGATGGCCGGCCCGTTGATGGTCATCGACACCGAGACCTGGTCCAGCGGGATCCCGGCGAAGAGCGTCTCCATGTCGTCCAGCGACGAGATGGCCACGCCGCACTTGCCGACCTCCCCGAGCGAGCGGGGATGGTCGCTGTCGTAGCCCATCAGCGTGGGGAAGTCGAAGGCCACCGAGAGCCCCGTCTGGCCGCGCTGCAGCAGGAAGTGGTAGCGCTCGTTCGTCTCCTCGGCGGTGCCGAAGCCGGCGAACTGGCGCATGGTCCAGAAGCGCGTTCGGTACATGGTGCCGTACGGCCCGCGCGTGAACGGGAACTCGCCGGGGAGCCCCACCTTCTCGTTGTAGTAGCGCGCCTCCTCGGGGGACGGCTCGGGGCGGTCCAGCGGGGTGTAGAGCGGCTCCACCTCCACGCCGCTCACGCTGGTGAAGCTGTCGTCGCGCTTGGCGGCTCGCTCGTAGGCACCCTCCCATGCGGCCAGCCCGCTGCGCAGGGATTCCAGCTCCCGCTCCTTGAGGCGGATCTGCTCCAGGAGGTCGGCCGGCGGCACGCGCTGCTCCACTACGCTCATGATCTCTCTCCCCTACCGGGTTGGCACCCCAAGTTCACCCACGATCCGCTCCGCCACGGTGTACGGCGAGTCGGTCCCCGCTTCCAGGGCGGCGAGGGAGGCGCGGAGGATCTCGTCCCCCTGGCCCCGCTCCCACACCAGACGCTGCAACCGCCGCTCCACCACGGCGCGCACCCGCTCCGCCAGGCGGTGCTGGCGCCGGCGCGACAGCTCGCCGCTCTCGTTCAGATACACCTGATGGCGGTCCAGCGTTCGCTGCAGCTCCTCCAGCCCCTCGCCGTTCTGCGCCACAGTGCGGATGACGGGGATCGCCCACCCGCCCTCGTCGCGGGCGTGGGCGCGCAATCCCTCGCGGGCGTGCTTCTGCACCGTCTTCAGCGACACGCCGTGGTGCCCCGCCGAGGCCGGCATGTCGCCCAGCCGCATGTGGAGCATCACCTCGATCTCCTGCGCCAGCTTGTCCGCCCCCGGCCGGTCCGCCTTGTTGATGACGAAGACGTCCGCGATCTCCATCAGCCCCGCCTTCATGGCCTGGATGGAGTCGCCGCTCTCCGGCACCAGAACCACGACGCTGGTGTCGGCCGTCCCGGCGATGTCCAGCTCCGTCTGCCCCACCCCCACCGTCTCCAGGATGACGCGGATGAAGCCGAAGGCGTCCAGCAGGTCAGCGACCTCCTTGCTGGTGGTGGCCAGGCCGCCCAGCGCGCCGCGGGTGGCCATGGAGCGGATGAACACCCCCGGATCGGTGGAGATGTTGTTCATGCGGATGCGGTCGCCCAGCAGCGCGCCCCCGGTAAAGGGCGACGACGGGTCCACCGCCACGATCCCCACCCGCTCCTCGCGCTCGCGGTACATCATGGCGAGCTTGGAGGTGAGGGTCGACTTTCCGGCGCCCGGCGGGCCCGTGATGCCGATGCGCTGCGCGCGCCCCAGGTCGGCGTGCAGCTCGTGGAGGAGCCGCTCGAAGCCGGGGCGCGTGTCCTCCACCAGCGAGATGGCGCGGGCCAGGGCTACGCGCTGCCCCGCCCGGAAGCGCTCCAGAAGCTCCTGGTGCGGCGAAGCCTTCATCGTTTCGGTCATGGGGCGAAAGGTGCCCCGCGCACGGGCGGGATGTCAAGCGGCCGGCGCGCCGTGCGGGGCTCCCGTGACCGCGCAGCGCGGAGGCGCGGAGGGGGCGGCCTCAACGTCCGTGCGTCGCCAGAACGGTGTGTGCATTCCGTGTGGTGGCACGTTATGCATGGTATTGCCGTTTTCGAGCGGAGAGGTGCGAGGCACTTCCGTTGGACGATGTTGCAGATGATGTTTTGACGGATGGGCCCTGCTCGGCAACGGTGCCGCGCGTCCGAAAAGCACCTCCTTTCTCGCCGGGACACCCCCCCAGACGGTTGCCATTCCTCGTTCAGGGAGGATGGAGCTCGACCAGCCGCGTGCACCTGAGCAAAAGCTCTTCACTTCACACGAGAGAAGGAACATGATCACTGCTCGACGCCTCAGTCGTTTGGTCGCGGTCGTCACGGCGCTGGGTCTTGGCGCCTGCAGCGATGCGGCTGGTCCGGAGCCCGTTGCCGAGATCGTCCTCACCGCCCCCGCCACGAGCGTGATCGCGGGACAGACGCTCCAGCTAACCGCAGTCACAAAGGACGAGGACGGCGAGGTCCTGACGGACCGCACCGTCACCTGGAGCAGCGCCAGCGACGCCATCGCGAGGGTCAGCGCCAGCGGTCTCGTCACCGGCGTGGCGCCCGGCAGCGTGGTGATCACCGCCCGATCGGAAGGCGCGCAGAAGGAGTTTACCGTCGCCGTGCTCCCGGTACCGGTCGCCACCGTGACGGTGACGCCCCAGAACCCCACGGTGCGGGTGAGCGAGACCACGCAGCTGGCGGCGGAGGCGCGCGACGCGAACGGGGCGGTCCTCACCGGGCGCATGGTCACGTGGAGCTCGTCCGATCCCGCCAAGGCGACGGTGAGCGCCACGGGTCTCGTGACGGGTGTGTCCGCCGGCACGGCGACGATCACTGCGACGTCCGAAGGCCGCACCGGAACCACGACGGTGACCGTAACTCCCGGCCCCGTCGCCTCGGTGACGGTCGCGCCCCAGAACCCGTCCGTGCGTGAGGGCGCCACCCTTCAGCTCACCGCGACGACGCGCGACGCCAGCGGTGCGGTGGTCACGGGTCGCGTGGTCACGTGGGCGAGCTCCAACACCGCGGTCGCCACCGTCAGCGGCACCGGGGTGGTGATGGGCGTCGCTCCCGGCACCGCCACCATCACGGCTACGAGCGAGGGAAGGAGCGGCACCACCACGGTGACGGTCCTCAGGGCGCAGGTCGTTTCCATCCGGTTCGCTCCGCTCCAGGACCCGTTCATCGTCGGCGACACGGTGCGCGTGAGGGCGGTCGCGATCGACTCGCTGGGACGTGAGCTTCCCGACCGGACGGTCACCTACACGAGCTCCAACAACGCCGTGGCGACCGTCACCACCTCGGGCCTCGCCACCGGAACGTCACCGGGCACCGTGACGTTCACCGCGACGAGCGAAGGAGTGTCCGGCACCCAGGTGGGCACCGTACGCGACGTGCGTGCGTCGTTCGGCACCCTTGCCTGCCAGGGAACCAGCGTCGGGCGCAGCTGCACGACGTCCGCGACGCTGCGCTTCGCCGACAACAACAACATCGTGCCGGGCCCCGCCCGCGTGACCACCATCGAGAGCTCGAACCCCAGCATCGCGCGGGTCGAGAACATCACGTACACGCAAGGTGCCGGCGTCACCACCAGCGCGACGCTGGTGGGGGTCAGCCCGGGCACGGTCACGATCACGGCGCGCTACACCGGGTTGAACGGGGTCGTGCGTACCGACAGCTACACCTTCACCGTTTCGCCGTGACGAGCAGCGCACCGGTGATGCCAGAGTGAACGGAGGCACGGAGAGGGATCTCTCCGTGCCTCCTTTTCTGTTTGGCCCGGGCGAGTGAACTCGCGGCAACAACAGCACAAAGTCCGCCTTCGCGGACTCGCGGAAAAGATCCGCTCGCGCTTCCCGTCACCGCCACCACCGCGGCGAACCGCACAGGTCGGGGGAGCGAACCTCCGTGTCCGCCCACCGCCGCCCCCACACGCCCCCGCGCAACGCACAGATCCCGTCGGGGCACCTGCGTGTGTGCCCACCCGCCGGCCCCACACCCACCCTCGCCTACCGCACCGCAAACCCCTGTAGGGGCAACCCCGCG
>DASVVI010000719.1:0-1548 GCA_036386635.1 Longimicrobium sp. | reverse complement strand
TGTGGCAGTTCATGCCGGGCACCGCGCGCGGCTACGGGCTGGAGGTGGGCCCCTGGGTGGATGAAAGGCGCGATCCGGTGCGTGCATCGTACGCCGCCGCCCGCCACCTGCGCGACCTCCACGAGCAGCTCGGCGGATGGCACCTGGCCGCCGCCGCGTACAACTGCGGCTCCGGCTGCGTGCGCCGCGCCCTGCGCCTGCACGGCGAGGGGGCCGGAGGCGGCGATCTGCGCTACTGGCGCATCCGTCCGTACCTGCCACGGGAAACGCGCGACTACGTCCCCAAGCTCCTGGCCGCCGCGCGCATCGCACGTGATCCCGAGGCGTTCGGCTTCGGCGGGGTGGATGGCGACGAGCCGCTCGCCTACCGCGAGGTGGTGGCCCCCGGCGGGACGTCGCTGGAGCGCGTCGCGCGCTGGGCCGGCGCCCCAGAGTCCACCGTTGCCGCCCTCAACCCGCAGCTGGTACGCGGCCAGACGCCGCCCGGCCGCCGCTGGCCCGTGCGCGTCCCCGTCCGCTGAACTCGCAGCCCGGTAGATCCAAGATGTACAGCGAAGACGCCTCCCCATCCGCCCCCGCGGAGTCGTTCCGCGAGATGCCCCGGCTCGCGCCCACGCCGCCGGTTGTCCCCGCGCATCGCGAGCGCGAGGGGACGATCCAGGACCGCATCATCCGCCCGCTGCTGGAGGCGGGCGAGCTGGCGGCGCACGACGTGGAGGCGGCGTACCAGGCGGCCGCGGCGGATCGAGAGCGGCGCAGCGCCGTCTTCCACCTGGTGGAGATGGGGCGCATCACGGCTGAGCGAGCGCTCCACACGCTGGGCCGCGTGTTCGGCGTGGAGACGGTGAGCCTCGCCGCCGAGCGCCCGCACCGCGGCGTCCTGGACCTGATCGACGGCGAAACGGCGCGGCAGATCCGCGTGATCCCGCTGCGCATCCAGGGGCGCGACCTGCTGGTAGCGAACGGCGACCCGTACGACCTCTCCTCGCTGAGCCGCATCCGGGACATCACGGGGCTTTCGCCCGTCCCGCTGCTGGCGGACGACCACTCGCTGGACACGCTGCTGCGCACCGCCTACGCCGTCGCGGACAAGCTCCACCGCGTGATGGGCGAGGCGCAGCGGAGCGGGGCTCGCGTCCGCGCCCGCGCCTCCATCAGCGAAGAGATCGAGAACGCGGTCAAAGGGGCGCAGGTGCCGCAGATGGTGGAGGCGTTCATCGAAGACGCCGTCAAGAAGCGCGCGTCCGACGTGCACTTCGAGTTCTTTGACGACTCCGGCCGCATCCGCTACCGCATCGACGGGCAGCTCGTAGTGGTCAAGGAGCTGGACCCCACCTGGGGGCGCGAGATCGTCAACCGGATCAAGGTGCTCGCTGGCCTCAACTCCGCGCAGGACCGCACGCCCGAGGACGGCCGGATGAAGCACACCATGGACGGCGCCGACGTGGAGTTCCGCGTCAGTACCCTGCCGACCGACTGGGGGTGCGAGCACGCCGTCCTCCGCGTGCTGGCGCGCGCCGAGACGCCGGTGGACCTGAGCCGCGTGGG
>DASVVI010000718.1:0-2832 GCA_036386635.1 Longimicrobium sp. | reverse complement strand
CGGCTCCGAGCCGTCGCTGAAGGCGAGCAGGTCGCCCGGCTGGCACTGAAGGGCCTCGCAGATCGCCTCCAGGGTGGAGAAGCGGACCGCGCGCGCCTTGCCCGTCTTGAGGATCGACAGGTTGGCCAGCGTGATCCCGATGCGCTCCGACAGCTCCGTGAGCGTCATCCGGCGCGCGTAGAGCATGTCGTCGAGCTTCACGATGATCGGCATCTCAGACCGTGCCCTGCAGGTCGTCGCGCATGAGGGCGCCCTGCTCGAAGACGCGCGCGAGCACGAAGAGCAGGAGCACCGCGACCCAGGGCGTGAAGGAGAAGCTCCAGTCGACGTCGAACGGCTGCTCCCTGGTGGACACCGCGGCCGCGATCACCCCGATGGCGAGGTGCAGGAGCTCCATCCCCAGCACCGCCCACGCGATCGTCCGCATGCGCACGGCGTTCTCCGCGACGAACGGGTCCGACTGCCCGACCGTGTCCACGATGGCCTGCAGGCGCTTGAGGACCACGTGCGCCAGCGGAATCGAGGCGATGCCGAGCACCATCACGAGGCGCATGCCCAGGATCAGCGCCGCGCTCTGGTTCCTGGGCGGCACACCGAGCGCGGCGACCACGGGAGTCTGCGCGACGAGTGTGGCGATCAGCAGCGCGAGGATCAGGAATCCCAGCAGCAGGTTCAGCACGATGACGAGCCGGAGCACTCGCCGGGTGAGTGCCAGGGCATCGGGGTACGGTCGGGGCACGGGACCTTCCTCCGCATTGAAGTACGGGTCGAGTACATCTCGTTTATCAATAACAAGGATATTGATACTCGTCAACACTCTTATCGTAGAGTGGTAAGAAGCTCCCCCGGAGTGGATCGAGGGGCACAACAGATCGCCCCTGCCGCGGACGAGCGCGGCAGGGGCGAAGTGGTTGTGGATACAAAGCTTACCGTCGCGAGGCGTCGCGGAGGTGCTGGAGGGCGTCCCAGCCGCGGCCCGCATCGAGGGCGGCGCTGGCGGAGGCGATGCCGTCTTCGAGCGAGTCCACCTGGCCGGAGACGTAGATTGCGGCGCCTGCGTTGAGGACCACGGCGGCTCGCGCTACGCCCCCCGTCTCGCCGCGGAGCACGGAGACGACGGTGCGGACGTTGTCCTGCGGGTCGCCGCCCTCCAGGCCACGCGCGGTGAACGGCTCCCAGCCGAGCACGGCGGGGTCGAAGGTGCGGCGGGTGACGGTGCCGGCGTTCACCTCCAGGATCTCGGTGGTGCCGATGGGGCTCACCTCGTCGAGGCCCGGCTCTCCGTAGACGACGAGCGCGCGTTCGTGGCCCAGCTCGGCAAGCGCGCCCGCGATCAGCTCGAGGAGCGCGGGGTCGGAGACGCCGACCACCTGGCGCCGCGCGCCGGCGGGGTTGGTGACGGGGCCCAGGACGTTCATCAGCGTCGGCATCCCCAGCTCGCGGCGGATGGGGCCCACGTGCTTCATCGCCGGGTGGTGGAGCGGCGCGAACATGAAGACGATGCCGCACTCCTCCAGCACCTGCGCCTCGCGGTCCGGCGGCAGGTCCAGCCGCACGCCGAGCGCCTCCAGCACGTCGGCGCTGCCGCAGCGGGAGGTGAAGGAGCGGTTGCCGTGCTTGGCCACGCGCACCCCCGCCCCGGCGGCAAGCAGCGCCGCCGCGGTGGAGATGTTGAAGGTGGTGATCGCGCCGCCGCCCGTGCCGCAGGTGTCCACCAGCCCCGCCGCGTCTGTGGGGACGGGGATCATCGCGCGGCGCAGCGCGCGCACGCCGCCCGCCACCTCGCTGGAGACCGCGCCGCGCACGCGGATGGCGACCAGGAGCGCGGCCATCTGTACGGGAGTCGCGCGCCCCTCCATCACCTCGTTGAAGGCCCGCTCCGCCTCGTCCGCGCTCAGCGGCCGGGTGGCCGCCGCGCGGATCAGCGCCCCCAGGTCGTCTGCGGAGGCCGTGTCCGGTGTCGTCATGCGGCCGCCCGGGACGCGTGCTCCGCCAGGGCGACGCGGGGCGCCGCCCGCCGGAGCCGTTCCACCTCGTAGTCGTGCACCGTATTCGAGCGGAAATGGGTGATGTGCGGCACCCCGGAAGGTGCCTGCGGCACACCAGGTTGGAAGGGATTGTTGAATGATGCCGCAGCCGCCGTTCCGTGTCAATCGCGAGTGCGCGCACCTTTCGGCCCACCGCCTGGATGGACGTCGTTGCTTGGGCGCGGTGGCGCGCCGGGGCCGTCCCTTTCATCACCCTTGTGATCCGGCCTTTCCGGATGCAACGTTGCGCCCGAGACGGCAGACGTTTCGGACGCCTGCCGCACGCGCACCCCGCGTCCGCGGCGCAGGAGGTCCAGAATGGGGCAGGAGCGGCTCGGATGATCAACTCGTCTCACCCGATGAACGCGGTGTCCGCGGCGCTGGTGCTGTGCATGTCGCCGATCCTCCTGCTCCTAGGGATCGTCGGCTCACTGGCAGAGACAGGCGAGATGCGCATCGTGTTCATGGTGATGGCCGCCGCCGGCCTTACCCTGCTGCTCAGCGGCATCCAGATGCTGGTGAAGTGGCGCCGCGCCGTACTCGCGGAGACCGCGCACCAGGAGGCCATCCGCGCCACCGTCGGCCCCCGCCCCGCCGCACTCGCGCCGCAAACGGTGCCGTCCACGCCCACGCGCCCAGGTGCCGTCGTACCGACGCCCGTCCCGCCCACGCTTCCATCAGGCGAGCGGGTGCTGGCGCACTGGGTGTACGAGCCGGGCGAATGGACCTCCTACACCGGCGGTGAGGTGAAGCGGCGCATGGGGGAGTGGATCACGGTCGCCGTCATGGTGATGGTGGTGGGCCT
>DASVVI010000717.1:0-1645 GCA_036386635.1 Longimicrobium sp. | reverse complement strand
GTCTGCCAGAGCGCGGACGGAGCGCCCACGTGGAGCCAGGTCGCGAACAACCCGGTGACGGTGAGCGCCGTCGCGCAGACCAGAGCCACCGGAGAGAACGCATGCACCAGCGCGGCGACGGCGGGGCCGCGCTCCTCCTTCGGCAGATGCATGGCCGCGGGGACGCCCGCCGCCACCAGCAGGAAGAGCCCGCCGACCCACCCGCCCGCCCCCAGCACGTGCACCGCATCGGCCACGATCGCGAGGCCGCTGAGCCGCGGGACCGCCGACGCGTGTCCTGACAGAGCGGGTGCGACGGCGAGCGCCAGCCCTCCCAGCGCCGCCAGCGTCCATCCCATCCGGCTCCGCCGCGCCGCGACGAACCCCGCCAGCGCGATGACCGTCCCCACCGCCTGGATGATCCACCCCCAGCCCCACGTGGTGCGCGCCAGCATCGTCGTGACGAGGCCGGCGTCGACCGCGCCGGCGGGACCGTGCATCGCGTACGACTGCGCGTACAGGCGCAGCACCGCCGCCAGCGCGACGAGCGCCGCCGCCGCGAGCCCGATCCCCGCCGCGCGCGCCGCGGCGGGTCCCTTGAGCGCACTTGCACCCAGCCGCGAGGCAGCCGGGAGCACCGCCAGGCGCAACGCGAGCGCACCGAGCACGCCGAGCAGCCCGATGTACGTAAGCCAGCGCACCACCACGTACAGCGGCGACTCCGCGTCGAAGCCGGGGCCGCTGGGGAAGGTCGCCGCGTTGTGATGCGTCTCGTCCGGGTGCGGCGCGGGGGCGGGCTGTTCGGCGGGCGGCAGGCTGGGCGGCGGCGCGAGCCCCACGGCGCCGGGGGCGATCACGAACGAATACCTGCCTCGCACCGGATGCCCGTCCGCGCCCGCGATCTGCCAGGCGACGGTGTACTCGCCCGCCTGGAGCTCTCCGCCGATGGACGCCACGAGCACGCGCGGCGAGTCGGCGGCCAAGGCGAGCGTGCCCAGCCGGATCTCCGCGCTGTCCGGCCCGATGAGCTGGATGCGCGCCACCGCGAGCTCGACGTTCTCGTTGAAGGTGAGCCGGATCTCGCGCGGCACCGTGCCCAGGTGCGCGCCCTTTGCGGGTTGCGCGCGCCGCAGCGCGCCGTGGGCGAACGCGATCTCGGGGACCGCTAGCGCCAGGAGGAGCAGGGCTGCGCGGAACAGCCACTGTCGCCAGCGAGCGTGCTTGGCGGGGGGCATGCTTCGGCGGTGTTCGAGGTGGGTTGGGGTGCGACGATCAGGGAAACCTATCCGGCGGGTGCCCGGTGCGTCGAGGGGGTGCCGGGCGCCGGCACCCCCTCGCGGCTCAGGGCTGCTTCGTGACGACGCGCCGCACGCCGGGATCTTCCCACGCCTCGCGGAGCGCAGGATCGTCGCGGATCTCCTGCTGGACCGCCGGGTCGCGAACCAGCTCGCCGACCAGAGACAGCAGCTTGTCCGTCGCGCGGTCCTCCGCCGGGTCCGTGGAGGCTGCCGTGCCGTGGCCCATCGCCGCATGGCTCGTGCTCACGGAGGCCGTTTCGGTGCCCGTCGCGGTGGAGTGGCCCATGGCGGCGTGGCTCGACGCGGCGGGGCGGTTCGCGTGGCTTGTTGCGCCGTGCTGAGCGTGGTCCGTGCTCCCTGCCGCGGTG
>DASVVI010000716.1:0-3447 GCA_036386635.1 Longimicrobium sp. | reverse complement strand
CTGCGGAAGAGGAGCGCCGCACGGTTGTTGACGTAGGTGAAGCGCCATCCCTCGTCCAGGGTCGCGACGCCGTCCGACACGTACTTCAGGGCTTCCACAGGTTCGGTCATGCCGTGCTCCTCCGGTGCGGGGCCGCCGATGCCATCGTCCGGGGAACGCTCACGCGGCCGCGACCGGCTCGTCCGCGGCCGCCCGCATGGACTCCGGGTCCACGCCCAAGCGCTCGCACCACTTCAGGTACTCCGAGGGCGCGATCTCCGAGGGCTTGATCTCGCTGCGTCCGCCCCAGAAGACGTTGGTGTAGCCCAGCGGGATGCCGGCTTCTTCCAGGTGCCGGTCGATGGCGGCCTTGTGGGCGAGCACCGTGTCCTTCTCGGTGCCGTGCGCCACGCCCATGATGTTGACGCCGCCGAACTCCGGCCCGCCCTCGCGCCAGTAGGCGTGCGTCATCACGAAGTGGCGCCCCACCTCGCGCCCCGCGTCCAGCTCGCGCCCCTGCGGCACGCGCCAGTGGAAGAGGGCGTTGTAGCGCGTCACCCGCTCCCCAGAGGCGTTGGGCTTGTAGTGCTCCAGAAAGGTGGAGAAGCGGCCGATCACTCCGCGCCGGTTGAGGTCGCGGGCAATCTGGAGGAACTGCTCCAGAGGCACGCCCGCTTCCGCCGCCCGCGCGATCCAGGGATGGTCGGTGATCTCCTCCGCGGCGAACTCGCGCTTCAGGGCCTCCAGGATGCGCCACTCGAGGTCCGACAGCTCCACGATGTTGGTGTCCAGCACCTGGCCTGGCTCCTCGGAGCGCGCGCCGGGCTCCAGGCCGCGCCGGCGCACGTGGCCCACGCCGAGCGCGAACAGCTTGTGCGCCGGGAGGAGCTTGTAGGCGAGGGCACCGGTGCGCTCCATCAGGAAGCGCGCGTGCTTCTCCATCGAAAAGCCCTGCGGCACCTTGAGCGTCGTCCAGAGCCGGTACCTGGAGCCCTGCGTCTCGCGGTCGGTGGAGCGGATGACCACGTGGCCGGAGAACGGGTCCTCGCGGAACATGTACTCGAACGCGTCGTCCAGCCGCTCGGGCGGCACCTGCCACGCCACCAGCGCGCCGGGGGCCAGGTTGGTGGCCATCAGCGTCTGCCGCACGCGGCGGATGGTGCCCGACGCCAGCATCGCGCGGATGCGCTCCAGCACCGTCTCCAGATCCACCTCGGCGAGGCGGGCGATCTCCTGGAACGGCTCGTCCTGAAAGCCCTGCACCCGGTCTTCCGAGACGGCCAGGATGCGGGCGTTGACGGGATCGGTGGTCTCCACCGGAACGGTGGTGGTATCGCTCATGGTCTGCTGGCCTCGTGTGGTTGCGCCGCTCACCCTTCTCCCGCGGCGGATGCCCCGGAGGCGGTTCCCTGGCTGCGGAGCGTCACCTTGTACACCTCGGGCGGCGCGTTGGGCTTCACCCGCACCGACTTGGCGGGGATGCCCACGTTGACGTGGTACGGGCGCACGTCCTTGGTGGCCACCGCCATCGCCCCCACCATCGCGTTCTCCCCCACGTGCGTCCCGGCGAGCACGGTGGCGTGGTAGGTAATGCGCACCCCGTCGCCCAGCACCGTCTGCAGGTTGCTGACGTCGCGCTGGTCCACGATGGAGTGGGTGTGGGAGTAGATGTTGGCGTAGTCGGAGATCGAAACGCCGTTCCCCAGCACGATTCCGCCGCGGTCGTCGAGGAGCACGTTACGGTGCACCACCACGTCGTCGCCGACCTCGAGGTTGTAGCCGTACGAGAACTCCACGAAGTGGAAGCACTTGAAGTTCTTCCCCACGCGCTTGAAGAGGTACGGTGCCAGCGCGCGGCGGAAGTGCACGCCCAGGTGCACGTTGCCGCCCATGGGGCTGCGGTCGAACATCTGCCACATCCAGAGGAGCGGCTTGCGCTCGTAGAAGCGCTCCACGTCGACCTCGGCGTAGTACTCGGGCTCCAGGGTGACGTTGCGCGCGTCCATCTGCGCCAGCGACGCCTGCACGGCGAGCGGGAGATTGCGCGGGTCCACGCCGGCCATTCCCGGATACCAGAGCGCGGTCAGCGTCTGGCGGCACAGCTCCCACCGGTCGTCGCCGCGGGCCAGCGCCTCCTGCAGTTCCCCGAGCCACCGGTCGTACAGCGCGGTCGCCTCGGCGGCCGGGTCCAGCTTGCGCAGCGGATATATGGGCATGGGCGGGGCCTTCGCGGGTGTGCTTTGGGGTGGTGCGTCCAGGGCGGAAAGGTAGAGCGGGGGCGGGCGGGGAGTCAAACGGGAGGTGGTGCGGAGGGCATCGGTGCGGACCGCATACGACGGCGCGGGGCAGGGCACGGGCAGCCACGTGGGGCGGCCCCTACGGGATCCGGTCCGACACCGCAGGGGTCAGCGGGCGGTGGGCAGACACGTAGGTCTGCCCCTACCGGTGACCGGTTGCGGGAGCGCGGTGGGTGGCCGGCGAGGCCGGGGCCCACGCGCCGCACGCGGATGCCCGCCACCGCCCCTCCCCCAGGTTGTTTTGGGGGAGGGGCCGCGAGTCGACGAGCGGGGGAGGGGGCCCCGCGCCCTACCCCTCCGCCCCGTCCGCCCCGTCCGCCCCGTCCGGCGGGCCCGGCGCCATCACGGTGACCTGGCGGGGGAGCATGCGGTACTCGAAGCGGCGGGACGACATCGGCTCGCCGTCCACGTTCACGCTCAGATCCACCTCCGCCTCCACGGTCACGCTGCGAACCTGGCGGTAGATCACCTTTTCGTGCTCCACGTGGTTGCCGGCGCGGAGCTGCGGGGCGATGCGCACGAACTCCATGTGCGTCATCGCCTCCACGATGCACACGTCCAGCAGGCCGTCGGAGAGGTCCGCGGCGGAGGTGAGGCGCACGCCGCCGCCGGTGCGCTGCGCGTTGCCCACGGCGAAGATCAGGAAGTCGCCGTCGTGCAGTACCTCGCGTCCGGAGGTGAAGCGCGCCTTGCAGGGGGTGAGCGTCACGAACTTCTTCACCCCCGTGATCACGTAGGCGATCGGGCCCAGCATGCGCTTCAGCTCGTCCGAAGCCTCGTCCGTGGCTTCGGCGCCGAACCCGCCGCTGGAGACGTTGAGGAAGGCGCGCCCGTTGAGCGCCGCAAGGTCCACCGGGTAGCTCTTCCCCTCCACCGCCACGGCGAGCGCCTCCTCCGGGTCCTTGGGGACGCGCAGGCCCCCCGCGAAGTCGTTTGCCGTGCCCAGCGGGATCACCGCCAGGCGCGGCAGCTCGTCGTGCCCGCCCGCCTCCGCCCAGTCGTTGAGCCCGTTTACCACCTCGTTGATGGTGCCGTCGCCGCCGGCGGCCACCACCACCTCGGCGCCGCGCTCCGCGGCCTCCGTGGCGAAGCGGCGCGCGTCGCCCGCCTCGAAGGTGATGTGCCCGCGCACCTCGTGGCCGGCCTCGCGCAGCGACTCGGCCCCGCGCCG
>DASVVI010000715.1:0-2060 GCA_036386635.1 Longimicrobium sp. | reverse complement strand
CGCGTCAGCGAGGAAAAGGTCATCCAGCTGCTCAAGCGCTGCAACGGCAAGCAGTACAAACCCAGAAAGCAGACATCGCCTGCGGGAACGGAAGTGCACGAGTTCTTTCCGCGAGAGAGCGAGGTAGAGTGGTACATCAAGGTCTACCTGGACGACGACTCGGAGTTCGCGGTGATCGAAGCCGTGTTCATGAGTGTCCACCCTTCAGGAATCTGACATGAAAATCTGGAAGAAGGGCGACGAGGTCCGGGTGCCCTGTCCTCACTGCGGACGGAAGATGGACGCGGTGTTCCAGCGCCGGAGCGTGCCCATGAGTGCGCCAAAGGCGGTCGCGGAGAACGTACTGGTCGCGGTATGCCGAGAGTGCGATGGTATCGCGATGATCCCGCGCCAGTCCACTCCCAAGCTGCGTGAAGCGGTGCAGAAGCCCAAGGAGACTCTGAACGTCCGCGTACCTGGCCATCTGGAGGATGTGCTCTACCTCCTCATCGACCGAGTCGCGCACGGATGGGACAATGGCAAGTCTCCGGTGCTGAAGTACCTGCTGCACGAGTTCGGCAACAATCCGGAATTCGCGCGGCGAGTCAAGAACCACCTTCAGGACGACCTCGCCCAAGGGGCGGCTGACCAGGACGTCTCGGTGCGTGTGCCGAGCTACATCCTCGTGGCGGTCGATCAGATGGCGGAGATGGTGGGCATCAAGAACCGCTCGGAAGTTGTCCGTGGAATCCTCGCTTCCGCAAAGGAGGACGTTCTGGAGGATCGAGATCCCGCACTCGCGGGAGGGATGGAGCGGGCGTTGGCCATCGCGTAACGGCAGCCTCTCTGAACGGCTTCATCCGTCCGCGCGCGTCCAGCTGCGGCGGAGGGCGGCGAGGCCGTAGGAGATGCGCGATTTAACGGTGCCGAGCGGGATCTCCAGGGCTTCTGCGATTTCGGGTTGGGTGAGCTCCTGCAGGTAGCGCATGCGCAGCACGATGCGCGCGGCCGGCGGAAGCGCGTCGAGCCGGGCGGGGAGCTCCGAGAGAGTCTCGGCATCCACCGCCGGCTCATCGGGTTGGGAGGCGGGGAGCTCGGGAAGCGAGTCGAGCGGGTCGTGGAGGTGGGAGCGGGCGTTGCGGGCGGTGCGGACGGCTTCGCGCGTGGCGACGCGGTAGGCCCAGGCGCGGATCCATTCGAGCTCGCGCACCGTGCCCAGGCGCCTGCAGATGATCACGAGGGTGTCCTGGAGCACGTCCGCCGCGGCATCGTCGTCAGCGACGATGCCGCGGATGTGCTGGTAGAGCGGGTCCTGGAGCATCCGCAGCAGTCCGTCCAGGGCGGCCCGGTCGCCGAGCTGCGCGCGGGCCGCGAGGGCCGGCAACGACCGGTCCGCTCCCCCGGCGTTCACGCCCGGGGCCGTTCTTCCAGCGCGGCGACCACCTGTGCTCCCACGCGGGACACGTGCGCGCCGAGCGCCACGAGCCCGAAGGCGACGATGGTGTAGCTCAGCACCGAGAAGAGGAAGAGGAGTACCTGTGTGTCGTCCTTCCAATCGAGCTTGAGGATCGCCACCACCAGGAGGAGGGCCTCGACGGCGGCTGCGGCCACCACCGCGAGCCGCATCCGCTGGTTGTGCCGGTCCATCTGGTCAAGGACGCCCGTGACGAGCGCGTCGCGGTCCATGCTGGCCATCTCTGTTGCTCCGTGTGAGGGTCTGTTCTACCGGAAGAAGAGCGCGGCGCCGATCGCCGCCGCCTCGATGATGGCGAAGGTCCAAACGGCGACCACGGTCGTCCGGCGCCGGGTGGACGGAGTTGTGGGTTGCATGACGAGTCTCCGGTGAGATGGTTTTCGAGCCTGAGTCACCGAACCGCCACTCGGCACTCAGCGCATGGGGCGCGGGTTCGTGCCTCTCCGCGCGGCTCCCGGGGATGAGAGGCGCGCATCCACGTTTCCGTTCGGTTTCGTGGGCGGGTGTGGGGTAGAACGAGCAAGCACACGGCGATCAAGGCGCTCAATCCCGCGGATTCTCAGCAGGGGAGGTGGCTGAAGAAAGTGAGGCGCTACGCGGATTTCTA
>DASVVI010000714.1:0-7386 GCA_036386635.1 Longimicrobium sp. | reverse complement strand
TAGATCCTTCGTCGCCGCCGGAGTATGGCGCAGCGTGGGCATTCGCGAGGCGGCTCTCTCAGGATGACAAAGGGTGGGATTGCGCGCCACCCTCCGTGTGAGTCCGCGAAGGCGGACTTTGTGCCGTTGTTGAAGCGAGTTCACTCGCCCGGTTGCTTGAGGACCCCGATGTACCGGAGCTGCATCTATTGCTCGGCGGATCTGGGCGCCAACCAGGCGCTCGAGTCGTTTCCGGTGGGGCGCCGCGTGGCGTTCGATGCGGAGCGGGGGCGGCTGTGGGCGGTGTGCGGCAGCTGCGCGCGGTGGAACCTGGCGCCCATCGAGGAGCGCTGGGAGGCGGTGGACGAGGCCGAGCGCGGCTTCCGCGACGCCCGCCTCCGCGCGCAGTCCGAGAACATCGGCCTCGCGCGGCTCGCGGACGGCACCACCCTCATCCGCGTGGGCGCCGCGCTGGCGGGGGAGATGGCCGCGTGGCGCTACGGCGAGCAGCTTCGGCACCGCCGCTCGCGATACATGGGGACGGGCGCGGGGCTGGCGGGCGGTGCCGGCATGTTGGCGCTGGCGGGGACGTTGGTGGGCGGCGGGGCCCTGCTCGCCACCACCCTCATGTGGCGCTGGGTCGTCCGCCCCGCGCTGCAGGGATACCGCGACGCGGAGGTCCTCCACACCTTCCCCTCGCCCGGCGGGGAGCCGGGGGCCCGCATCCACCTGCGGCGCAGGGACGTGGCGGGCGCCACGCTGCACACCGCGCCCGGCGGCGGGGTGGAGCTGCATCTTCCGCCCCTCCCCGAGGAGGCGCCGTGGATCGCCAAGGGCGTGCTGCACCGCACCGGCGTCACCGCCCCGTTGGTGGTGGCCGATGCCGCCGCGCGCCGGATGATGGAGCGCGCCATGGTCGCGGTGAACGCACGCGGAGCGCGCCGCCGGCAGCTCGACCAGGCCGTCAAGGTGCTGGAGGCCGCGGGCTCGGCCGAGGGGTACCTTGCCGCCGCGGCCCGCAAGCGCCTGCGGCTTCACGGCGGCAGCGAGGTGTACGACCGCTCCCCCGCGGAGCCAAACCCCGTCGCCGCGCTGGCGCTGGAGATGGCGCTGCACGAAGAGCAGGAGCGGCGCGCCATGGAGGGCGAGCTTGCCGTGCTGGAGGCCGCCTGGCGCGACGCCGAGCACATCGCGGAGATCGCGGACCGGCTGGCCGTCGACGGGGGTTGAGCCATGTACCGCCACTGCATCTACTGCTCGGCCGACCTGGGCGCCAACGAGGCGGTCGAGGCGTTCCCCATCGGCCGCACGCTCGCCTTCGACCCGGCGAAGGGGCGGCTCTGGGCCGTGTGCGGCAAGTGCGCGCGGTGGAACCTGGCGCCCATCGAAGAGCGCTGGGAGGCCATCGAAGACGCCGAGCGGACGTTTCGCGACACACGCCTGCGCGTGCAGTCCGAGAACGTGGGGCTGGCGAAGCTGCGCGACGGCACGCGCCTGATCCGGGTCGGCGCCGCGCTCCAGGGGGAGCTGGCCGCCTGGCGATACGGCGCCACGCTGGAGCAGCGACGCAAGAAGTACCTGATCGCGTCCGGCGCGTTAGCGGTGGGGACGGTCGCCGTCCTCGGCGGGCTCGCGTGGGCGGGGGTGGGAGGCCTGATGTCCGTGGGGATCAACGCCTGGCACGCTCGCCAGCGCAGGCGCGTGGTGCACCGCGTACCCGCCGAAGCCTCGCCGGACGGGATGCCGCGCGACATCCGCCGCTGGCACGTGGAGGGAGCGTGGCTGGGCGAGGACGGTTCGGGCGACATCGCCCTCCACGTTCCTGCAACCGACCACGTCGACCCGAAGAAGCCCTGGGCGCGCGCGTCGACCGCAGACGGACCAGTGCTGGCGCTCACGGGCCAGCACGCGCGGCGTGCGCTCGAACGCTCGCTGGTGGGGGTGAACGAAAAAGGGGGCAAGCGCGCGGAGTTGACGCACGCGGTGCGCCTCATCGCCCTCAGCTCCCCCGAGGAATACATCCGCGAAAGGGCGCGCCGCGGCCTGTCGCTGGGGTATCGCCCGGGAAAAGAGGACCGGCGCCTCGACCCCATCGCATCGCTGGCGCTGGAGATGGCGCTGCACGAGGAGCAGGAGCGGCGCGCGTTGCAGGGCGAGCTCTCCATTCTGGAAGCGGCCTGGCGCGACGCCGAGCCGATCGCCGACATCGCGGACCGGCTGGCCATCGCACCCACGCAGACGGAATGACCGAAGACCTGGCGGTGTTCGAAGCGGCGGAAGAGGCTGCGCGCGCGGGGCGGGCGGTGGTGCTGGCGACCATCGTCCACTGCCGCGGCTCCGTGCCGCGCGGCGCGGGGAGCAAGATGCTCGTGGACCCCGAGCGCGGCCTCACCGGCACCGTGGGCGGCGGGTGCGGCGAGGCGCAGGTGATCGAGGCCGCCGCCGAGGTGCTGGAATCCGGCGCCCCGCGGCTCCTGCGCATCGACCTCACCGAGGACCTCTTCTCGTGGAGCCCCGCGGTGTGCGGCGGCGTGTTCGACGTCTTCATCGAGCGGGTGACCCCCGCGCGGCTGGACCCGGCGGGCGCACCTTGACCAGACCCGCCCCTGCTACATTAGTTTCCCGTATCTGATTCATCCCCCCGAAACGCGAAGGACGCGCATGACCGCAGTGCAGAGCCCGCTCCGCCCGGAGCAGGTGGATACGATCCGTACGGAACTCCTCCGCACGCTCACCAAGCTGGAGCGGAGCCTCAAGATCAGCGGCGAGAGCGCCCGCCCGCGCGACCTTGAGCAGGACACGGTGGGGCGCCTGTCGCGCATCGACGCGCTGCAGACGCAGGGGCTCACCAAGACGCTGGCCGAGCGCGAGCGCGCGCAGCTCTCGCACGTGGTGGACGCGCTGCGCCGCATCGAGGAAGGCACCTACGGCGCGTGCAACGCGTGCGGCGGCGCCATCCCCTTCGAGCGCCTGCTGGTGTTCCCCGAGACGCGCGCCTGCACCACCTGCGCGCGCGCGGCCTGACCGATCCCGCTCCACAGATTTCGCGATCCCGCGGTGGCCCCTGGTGGCCGCCGCGGTGCCTGCGCGTGGGTGTCTCACGCGAAGGCGCAAAGCCGCAAAGAAAGTTACTTCGCGTCTTAGCGTCTTTGCGTGACATAATCCCCTTGCTTCTTCGGAGTACCCTATGTAGTATTCTAGTGGAGGACGCATCCACGCGAGGGGAGGACGCATGCCGCCGAGACCGAATCTGACGTATCCGACCGCGCTGGTGCTGCACGCGCTCTCGATGGGGCAGTCGTACGGCTTCGACATCATGGACGCCACGGGGCTCCCCAGCGGCACCATCTACCCGCTGCTGCGGCGGCTGGAGCGCATCGGGTGCGTGGAGGCGAGCTGGGAGGACGAGGGCGAGGCCGCCGCCGAAGGGCGTCCCGCGCGCAAGTACTACCGCATCACCGCCGAGGGCCTGGAGCTGCTGGCCCGCGCCCGCGGACGGTTCGCGGCGCTGGAGCAGGGCGTGCGCCCGGGGCTCAACCCTCACCCGGCGACGTCATGAGCGCGCAACGCACTCCCCTGGCGCTGCGGGCGGCGCTGCGCGTGGTGGATGGTGCCGCGCGCCTGGCTCCCGCCACCGAGCGCGCCGGCCTGCGCGGCGAGTGGCGCGCCGAGCTCTGGCACCGTACTCAGCGCCTGCAGCGCGACGGTCGCTGGAGCCGCGCCGAGGCCGCCAGGCTCCTGCTGCGCAGCTTCGGATCGCTCGCCGGTGCGGTGGACCTCCGCTTCTGCGGCCCCGATGGCGCCGCGGACCCGTGGGTGGAGGGCGCGCGAACCGGCCGCCGCCTGGCCGGCTACGCCGCCGCGCTCGCCTGCGCGGTGCTGGCGGTGTCGGCGGGGGCGTTCGCGTGCGCACTCGCCAGCGTGCTCGTCTCGCGGGGAGGGCCGCCCGCGTGGAGCCGCATCGACGCCGTCTCGCGCGTGTTCATCCTGGCGATCGGCGCGGTGTGGAGCGTGGGGCTGGTGGCGGGCTCCGCCATCGCCGCGCGCCGCCTGCTGCCCGCCGGCACGCGGCCCGATACGCGCTGGATGATGGCCGCCCCGGGCATCCTCGGGCTCAGCCTGGCGCTGCTCGCAGCATCCCGCGCGACGAGCGGCGCCGCGCCGCACTCATTTCTCGCCACCGCGGATCTCCCCGCCCGCACCGCGCTGGCGTGTCTCGCGATGTGGTGCGCATCGGCCGCCACGTTTGCCGCGCTGCACCGCTCCCCGTCGCTCCGGAGCGCCGCGCCCAACTGAGCCCCCGGGTCGGGCCAGCAGTACGCGTAACTATGTAGAATCCTAGTAAGCGGCACCATCGTCCACTTTCGCCCCGTGAGGTTGCACCATGCCCATCACACGAACGATCCAGCTGGCCCTCCTCATCGCCTCGGCCGCGCCGGCGATGGCCCAGACGGCGTCATCCGGCAAGCTCACGCTCACACCCGCGGCGCACGGACCGGGGGCGCGGGTGGAGGCGCGCTACCAGGGGGATGCGCGCTTCGCGGGCGCCACGCGGCTGGTGCTGCGGGCCCGCCTGCGCACGCCCAGCGACCAGGAGGCGTACGTGGGCGCCATCGGCACGGAGACGCGGCGCGTGGCGGAGCTGGTGCGCGGCGACGACGGGGTGCTGCGCGGCAGCTTCCAGTGGCCGGACTCGGTGGTGTACGCGCTCTTTGCGGTGGAGTCGCCGGACGGCGGCGTCATCGACACGCACGGCAACCAGGGGTGGGAGCTGATGGAGCGCGGCGCGGCGGGCCGGCCCACGGACCGGGCGCTCACCCAGCGCGCCGGCGACCTGACGCTGCGCAACCCGCTCCTGGGGCTGGAGACCGCCCGCGAGGGGGCGCGCCTCTACCCAGACGATCCCGCGAGCTGGATGCGGCTCTGGTGGTTCGAGGGGTACGCGCAGGGCCGCCGCGAAACCGACTCCGCATCGCTTCAGCCGCGCCGTGCCCGGTTGGCGCAGCTCACGCGGACGCTGCAGGCGAAGGCGACCCTCACCGGCGACGAGTTGGGCGCGATGATGTATCTGGCGCGCGGGCTTCGCGATGAGGAGGCGGGGAACGCGTGGGAGGCGCGCCTGCTGCGCGAGCATCCGCGCCACCGCGACGCCGTTCCCGCCCGCATGAAGGCGGCGATGGCTCCACACTCGAGCAGCATCGAAGGTAAGCTGGCCGTCCTCGAGCCGCTCTGGGCCGAGCTGGGCACCACCGACGACTACCTGCTGATCGTGGGTACCGAGACCGCGCTCAACGGCGGCGACCCGGCGGCGGTGGTGCGCTGGACGGACCGCCTGCTCGCCCACGTGCCGCTGATCGAGGCGCAGTCCCGCGCGGCGCGCGCGGTGGCGGAGCGGCCGGCGAGCCGCGCGGAAGGGATGCGCCACATCCGCCGCATCCTGGCCCGCCTGGACGAGGCGCGCGATGCGGACCGCGACCTCTTTCGCACCGCCCCCCAGCAGCGCGACCGCGACGCGGAATACCAGGCGGAGCTGCTCGCGGCGCTGGGCCACGCCCTCGGTTTCGAGGGAGCGACGCCCGCCGCGCTGGACACGCTGCGCGCCGCATCGTCGCGGAGCGCGCGCATCCCGCTCCTGCGCGAGATCGCCACCGCGCAACTGGAGGCGGGCGACACGGCGGGCGCCGCGCGGAGCTGGGCCCGCGCAGCCGGCGCCGGAGCGGGCGCGGCGCTGGCGGACAGCGTGCGCGGTGAGATCGGCGCCCGCTTCGCCGCGGATCGCTGGGCGGCGGACGTGGCCGCGGCGCGCGCGGAGTTCGCCGCCCGCGTCCGGCGCGCGGAGGTCAGCCGTCCCCTGGCGGGCGGGCTGCGCCTGGTGGACGGCGCCGGTGCGCCCGCCGCGCTGCGGGGGAGCGCGGCGGGCCGCCCGACGGTAGTGGTCTTCGCGAGGAGCGGCTGCGGCTTCAGCCTGCGCGCGCTGCCGCGGGTGGAGCGCATGGCGGCCGAGCTGGCCCGGTCCGGCGTGCGCACGGTGCTGGTTACCGACGAGGCGCCCAGCGAGGATCTCCAGAAGTTCTTCGGCGGGCGCGGCTACACGGGCCCCGTGCTCTTCGATCCGTCGCGCTCCACCCACGCGGCGTTCGGGTCGGCGGCGACGCCGGAGTACTTCGTGGTTGACGGGGCGGGGACGATCCGCTTCGAGTACAGCTCGCTGGAAGAGCTTCCGGGTCAGGTCGCGGCGCTCGCCCGGCCTTGAAGGTTTGCGGGGCGGGCGACCTCCGGAACGGGTCGGGTGTATGCACGCCCTGGCCCGTCCTGTGCGGTCCCGGGCCGCGGTCCGTCACCTCCCGCTTCGACTCCCTGTTTTCGTGATCCAGCGTCTTGCTTCGGTCTGGGTGTGGCTTTGCAGCGCGGTCATCGTGCTCCTGTGGGTGCCGCTGCTGGGGATCGTGTACGTCTTCACCGTGCCGGGCGACCCGGGGCGCTACACGGTGGGGCGCTGGTTCAGGCGTGCGGCGGTGGCGCTGGTGGCGCTCAACCCGCTGTGGAAGTTCCGCACGACCGGCGTGCGCATCCAGGATCCCCGCCGTCCCTACGTGGCGGTGGCGAACCACGAGTCGTTCGCGGACATCTTCCTGATCTCGCACCTGCCGTGGGAGATGAAGTGGCTTTCCAAGGAGGCCATCTTCAAGATCCCCATGATGGGGTGGATGATGCGCATGGCCGGCGACATCGCCGTGCGGCGAGGCGACGTGCGCAGCCGCGCCTCCGCGCTGGAGGAGTGCCGCGACCGGCTGGCCAAGGGCGTCAGCGTGATGATCATGCCCGAGGGCACCCGCTCCGCCACCGGCGAGCTGCAGCCGTTTCGCGACGGCGCCTTTCGCCTGGCGGTGGAGCTCGGGTGTCCCATCCTCCCCATCGCCGTGGCCGGCACGCGCGACGCCATCCCCAAGGGCACCTGGCTGATCAACCGCGCCCGCGCCGTCGCCCACGTCCTGGATCCGGTGGAGACGACGGGGCTGACGCTGGCCGACGTGCCCGCGCTGCGCGACCGGGTGCGCGCCATGATCGGCGAGGCGCGGGAGAGGTTGTTCAGGGAGCTGGCGTGAGGGGCCCTCACCCCCGGCTCGTTACACTCGCCTGCCCCCTCTCCCGATAACAGGAGAGGGCTGCGCCCTCACGTTATCAGGAGAGGGGGCTTGCGGCGGGTGAGGAGCTGAGCGCGTGGACGCGCTGGCGTGGAACCGCGTTCGCTACACGCTGATCGCGCCCGTCTACGACGCGGTGGTGCGGATGGATGCGCATCGGCGGCGGGCGGCGGCGCTGCTGGATCTGCGGGCGGGGGAGCGGGTGCTGGTGGATGGATGCGGTACCGGTGCCGATCTGGATCACCTTCCGGCAGGCGTGCAC
>DASVVI010000713.1:0-10091 GCA_036386635.1 Longimicrobium sp. | reverse complement strand
CCGCCACATCGAATCGCGCGAGGCGGTGCCGCCCGAAAAGGTGTTCCTGGAGGCGGAGCTGGTGGTGCGCGACTCCACCCGGTCGCTCACCGCCGCCGCCGCGGAGCGCCCCGTACGCGTGCGCGTCGCCGGCGGCGAGGCGGACGGCGCGCGGCGCACCCTGAGCCCCGCATCGCGATGAACGCCGCGACGATGGCCGGCATGGGAGCGTGGATCGGGATGCCGCCGGCCGCCGCGCGCCCGGAGCCGTCGTGGCGCCCCGGGCCCGGCTCGCTGCTGACCCGCTGGGCCGCGGACGTAGACCCCGCGAATCCCCTCCCCGAGTACCCGCGCCCGCAGATGGTGCGCCCGCGCTGGCAGAACCTGAACGGGCTCTGGCAGTTCGACGTGCTCGGCGACGGCGACGAGATCCCCTTCGGGCGCGCCCTCGCCGAGCGCATCCTGGTGCCCTTCCCCGTGGAGTCCGCGCTCTCCGGCGTCGGGCGGCACGCGCAAAGGGTGGTGTACCGCCGTACCTTTCGTGCGGATCACGCGGAGGGGGAGCGGCTCCTCCTGCACTTTGGCGCGGTGGACTGGCGCGCGCGGGTCTTCGTGAACGGGCGTCTGCTCGCGGAGCACACGGGGGGCTTCGACGCTTTCACCGTGGACGTGACCGAAGCGCTGCGTGCCGGGCGCGAGCAGGAGCTGGTGGTGGCGGTGGACGATCCCACCGACGGCTTCGGACAGCCGCGCGGCAAGCAGGCGACGGAGCCGCACCCGATCTTCTACACCCCCGTCACCGGCATCTGGCAGACGGTGTGGCTGGAGCCCGTCCCCGCCGCCTCCATCAAGTCGCTGCGCATGACCCCCGACGTCGCGGGTGAGGCGCTGCGGCTGACCGTGCGCGCTCCCGCGGGGATGACCGTGGAGGCGATCGCGCTGGCGGACGGGCGCGAGGTGGGGCGCGCGCGCGGCGTGGCCGGGAGCGAGATGCGCATTCCCGTGCCCGCGCCGAGGCTGTGGGGGCCGGACGATTCGTTCCTCTACGACCTGCGCGTATCGCTGCTGGACGGCGAGCGGATAGTGGACCAAGTGGACAGCTATTTCGGGATGCGCACGGTGGGGCTGGAGCGCGACGCGCGCGGCTTCACCCGCATCGCGCTGAACGGCGAGCCGTGGTTCCACGTGGGGCCGCTGGACCAGGGATGGTGGCCGGACGGGCTGTACACCGCGCCCACCGACGAGGCGCTGCGCTGGGACGTGGAGCGGACCAAGGCGCTGGGGTTCAACTTCACGCGCAAGCACATCAAGGTGGAGCCGGCCCGCTGGTACCATCACGCCGACCGCATCGGCCTTCCCGTGTGGCAGGACATGCCGTGCGGCTGGAACGATACGGACGACGCGCGCGGCCACTTCGCCCGCGAGCTGGCCGCGATGATGGAGGGGCTGCACAACCACCCCTCGGTCATCGTCTGGGTGCCGTTCAACGAGAAGTGGGGTCAGTGGTCGGAGGAGGGCACACGCGAGACGGTGGCGGCGATGCGCCAGGCCGATCCGTCGCGCCTGATCGACGACGCGAGCGGCTGGCAGCACACCGGATGCGGCGACGTGATCGACGTCCACCGCTACCGCGGCCCGCAGGCGCTGGTGCCGTCCGACGACATGGCGACCGTGGTGGGCGAGTTCGGCGGGCTGGGTCTGCCGGTGGAGGGCCACCTCTGGCGCGAGCGCGACGGGGAGAACTGGGGCTACGGCGGCGCTTTCCAGTCGCTGCGGGAGATGAACGGCGAGTACGACCTGCTGATGAAGCGGATGTACCGCCTGCGCGACACGCACGGGATGAGCGCGGCCGTCTACACGCAGCTCACCGACGTGGAGACGGAGGTCAACGGCATCTTCAGCTACGACCGCGCCGTCCTCAAGTTCGACGCGGCCCGGCTGGCGGCGGTCAACCGGGGCCTGGCGCCCCTCATCCTCCCCGAGTACCGCGATTTCACGGACTCGGTGGAGGTCTCCGTGCACCAGGGCACCGCCACCGAGCTGCGCTTCACCACGGACGGAAGCGAGCCCACGGCGGAGAGCCCCCTTTTCCAGCCGTTCACCCTCCGCGCCGGTGCCACCGTGCGCGTGGCGACGTTCGTGGACGGCCGCCTCGTGGCCTCGGCGAGGGCGGAGTTCCGCAAGACGGAGGGACGCGCGCCGGCCGGTGACATCGCCGTGGTGCCGGGGACCGAGTACGCGTACTTCCGCGACGACTCCCCCGAGCCCGCGTTCCGCCTCGACTGGCCCGTGCGCCAGCGGCTGGAGCGGCTCGAGGCTCGTCCCGGCGATCCGGAGCCGACCTTCAACGGAACGCTCGACACCTTTTCCCTGGCGCCGCGCGACCGGGACGAGCTGTTCGGCTTCCGCTACACGGGCTTCCTGCGCATCCCGGACACCGGCGTCTACACCTTTGCGGCGCGCTCGGACGACGGCGTGGCGCTGTGGATCGGCGAGGAGCAGGTGCTGTGGTCGATGGGGCAGTCGCCGGCCACGCAGGAGGACGGGGGCGCGATCGCGCTGCGGGCCGGCCTGCACCCCTTCACCCTCAGCTACCATCAGGCGTACGGCGCGATGGCGCTGGAGCTGTTCGTGGAGGGCCCCCGGATGCCGCGGCAGCGCATCCCGGAGACGATGCTGTTCCGCGCCCCGCCGGCGCGGTGAGAGGAGATCGCGTGGGTGGCGCGTCCAGAAAAGGGCGCTCCACCCGCGCCCGCTTTGCGGGGCCGCCCTTCCGGACGCCCCTTCCGGTGACCCGCTACCCGCGGAGCCCATGACCGCCAGCAGCCACAGCCGGGCGCCGCCCGCAGCACGAGCAGCCGCCGGACGCCGTCCGGCGACGAGCGCTCCTTTCCACACCGCACCATCACCCGCACCCCCGGAGGGGACTTCATGAACACCCCTGTCGTACCCAAGAGCAGGACCGCCGCCAAGGTGCTCTGCGCGCTGGCGTGCCTCGGCTCCTTCTCCGCAGCCGGCCTCAACCCCGCCGCACCCACGGCGCTGGCGGCGCAGGCCACCGGCCAGATCAGCGGCACCGTGACCGCCGAGGGCGGCCGCGCCCTCCCCGGCGCCACCGTGGAGGTGGTCGGCACCGGCCGGCGCACCGTCACCGGGCCGGACGGCAGCTTCACCCTCACCGGCATCGCACCCGGCAGCCACACCCTGCGCGTGACGGCGCTGGGCCATGCCGCGCGCACGCAGGCGGTTACGGTGAGCGCCAACACTCCCGCCACCGTCAACATCTCCCTCGCCGCGCAGGCGGTGGGGCTGGAGGGGCTGGTGGCGGTGGGCTACACGCAGCAGCGCCGCACCACGGTGAGCGACGCCGTGTCCGAGGTCTCCGCCGCCACGCTGCGCGACCGCCAGACGGCCACGCTGGAGGAGGCGCTCCGCGGGCGGGTGGCGGGCGTCACCATCGCGTCGTCCGGCCAGCCGGGGCGCGAGTCGCAGGTGATCGTGCGCGGCCAGAACTTCCTGGGCAACGTCTCGCCGCTGTACGTGGTGGACGGGATGTACACGCGGCAGAACCCCAACCTCAACCCGCGCGACATCGAGTCCGTGCAGGTGCTCAAGGACGCGTCGGCGGCGGCGCAGTACGGCGCGCAGTCGGCCAACGGGGTGATCGTCATCACCACCCGCCGCGGCCGCGCCGGCACGCCCCGGGTGTCGGTCAACTCGTACTACGGCTACCAGGAGGTTCCGCGCCGCATCGAGTTCGTGAGCGGCGCGCGCTGGAGCGAGATCAACAACATGTCGCGCGTGAACGCCGGGATGGCGGCGGACAACACCGCAATCCGCAGCAACACGGACTGGCAGGACGCCGTCTTCCAGCAGGGCGCCGTGCAGGACTACAACGCCAACGTCAGCGGCGGCGGCGAAAACTCCAGCTACCTGATCGGCGGCGGCTACTTCAACCAGAAGGGCACCATCATCGAGACCGACTTCGAGCGGTTCTCATTCCGGGTGAACTCCGAGGCGCGGGGCCGCCGCTGGCGCGTGGGGCAGAACGCCACGCTGGCCCGCAGCACGCGCAACAACCTGGTGGGCTTCCCCCTGGTGGACGTGGTGCGCCTGCAGCCGGGGATCCCGGTGCGCGACCCCAGCAACGCCAGCGGCTACGGCTACGGCTCGGGCGGCGGGGCGCTGGCCACATTCGGCACCAACCCGGTGGGCGCCTTCGAGCGCGAGGACAACCGCGACGTCAGCAACCGCGTGCTGGGCAGCGTCTTCGGCGAGTACTCGTTCCTCCCCTGGCTGCGCTACCGGGTGAACCTGGGCGTGGACTACGAGGACCTGAGCTACCGCCAGTTCGTGCGTCAGCAGCAGATCCGCCAGAACACCGTGCCCACCTTCAACGAGGGTACGGACCGGCGCGACAACAACATGGTGCTGCTGATGGAGCACCTGCTGAACTCCGAGGCGACGCGCGGCGAGCACTCCATCAGCGCGGTGGCCGGCGTGAGCAACCAGTCCGGCCGGTTCGAGCGGCTGGAGGCGTACCGCCGCGGCTTCGCCAACGAGAACATCACCTCCATCGACGCGGGCACGAGCAACTTCAACAACCGCGGCTTCGAGATCCCGAGCGGGCTGCTGGGGCTGCTGGCCCGCGCCAACTACTCGTACGCGGACCGCTACCTCCTTACCG
The DNA here is from genome assembly GCA_036386635.1 of Longimicrobium sp. GTDB lineage: Bacteria > Gemmatimonadota > Gemmatimonadetes > Longimicrobiales > Longimicrobiaceae > Longimicrobium. The sequence goes on along the minus strand of DASVVI010000713.1, from coordinate 5,425 downwards.
GCACGGTGCGCCGCGACGGCTCGTCGCGCTTCGGGCCGGGGAACAAGTACGGCACCTTCCTTTCCGGCTCGGCCGGCTGGGTGGTGAGCGACGAGAGCTTCTACGACGGGCTGCCGCTGCTGGGTAGCGCCGTGCCCACCCTGAAGCTGCGCGCCAGCTACGGCTCGCTGGGCAACCAGGACATCGGCGACTTCCAGTACGCGGCGTCGGTGATCTCCAACCAGAGCTACCTGTTCGGCGGCTCCATCGCGTCGGGCGCCACGCAGCTGCGGCTGGCCAACCCGGACATCCGCTGGCAGGACCAGACGCAGACCAACTTCGGCATCGACCTGGGGCTGCTTGACGATCGGCTGCTCCTTACGGCCGACTACTACGTCTCCAAGTCCGACGGGCTGCTGGTGAACGCGCCGCTGCCGTGGAGCCTGGGGACAGCCTTCAACGACGCCACCGCGGCGCCCACGGTGAACGCGGGGAGCATCCGCAACCGGGGCTTCGAGCTGGGCGCCGAGTACCGCATCACCCGCGGCGACCTGCAGCTCAACACCAGCGCCAACATCACCACCATCAACAACCGGGTGACGGCGCTGGGGAACGGCGGGCAGCCGATCTTCGCCGGCTTCAGCAACGTGTCGCGCACGGCGGTGGGCGGCAGCATCGGCGAGTTCTTTGTGCTCAAGACCGACGGCATCTTCCAGAGCGATGCCGAGGTGCAGGGCTACAAGAACTCCACCGGGCGCGTGGTGCAGCCGAACGCCAAGGCCGGCGACATCCGCTACGCCGACCTGAACGACGACGGCCTGATCAACGACGACGACCGCTACGTGGCCGGGAGCCCCATCCCCGACTTCGAGGGCGGGCTGTCGCTGAACGCCACCTACCGGCGCTTCAACGTGGGGCTGGCCATGCGCGGCTCGCGCGGGGCCGAGGTGTTCAACGTGGCGCGCTTCTGGACGGACCGGCTGGACGAGAACTCCAACTACCGGGCCGACCTGGACCCGTGGACGCCCACCAACACGAGCGCCCGCGACCCGCGCGCCGTCTTCGGCGCCGCCGGGGCGGACAACGCGCGCAGCAACACGGACCGCTGGATCGAGGACGGCTCCTACCTCCGCATCCAGAACCTGGTGCTGGGGTACGCGCTCCCCACCCGCTTCACCCGCCGCTTCGGGGTGGACCGCGAGGGATCGCGCATCTTCCTGAACGTGCAGAACCTGCACACCTTTACGGGCTTCTCCAACTGGGACCCGGAGATCAACGCCGGCAACGCCCTCACGCGCGGGATCGACGACGGGACGATCTATCCCAACCCGCGTTCGGTCACCCTCGGCATCGACCTGAACCTGTGATGCGCACCCCAACGAAGGCCACCCGAGCCATGACAAAGATCAGCCGGACGGCGGCTTCGGCGCTGGTCCTGGGAGCCACCATGCTCGCGGGATGCGCCGACCTGACCCAGACCGACCCCAACCAGCAGACCACCGACAGCTTCTGGAAGACGCAGCAGGACGCGCAGCTGGGGATCAACGCCGCCTACCGCGGCCTGCAGGAGAACGGCACCTACGGCCGCTGGCTGCAGTTTGCCTTCGACATCCGCTCGGACATCGGCTTCAGCCGCAGTCCGTGGGGCGACCTGGCGAACTTCACCAAGTCGGTGCTGGGGAGCTACGACTTCGAAGTGAACCGGGAGATCTGGCAGCACCACTACCAGACGATCTTCCGCGCCAACCAGGTGATCGCCAACGTCCCCGGCATCCAGATGGACGCCGCCGTGCGCGACCGCATCGTGGGCGAGGCGAAGTTCCTGCGCGCCCTGATGTACTTCAACCTGATCAGCCTGTACGGCAACGTGCCGATGGTGCTGGAGCCGGCGGTGCCCACCGACCGTCCCGCGCAGGCCACGCCGGAGCAGGCGTGGGCGCAGGTGGAAAAGGACCTGACCGAGGCCCGCGCCGTGCTCCCGGCGTCGTACCCGGCCAGCGAGGCGGGGCGGGCCACCAGCGGCGCCGCCCTGGCGCTCCTGGGCCGCGCGCAGCTCCAGCAGGCCAAGTGGGGGGCGGCCGCGCAGAGCTTCGCGCTGGTGATCCCCAACTACCAGCTGCTGGGGAACTACGGCGACAACTTCCTGGACGCCAACGACAACAACCGCGAGACGATCTTCGAGGTGCAGTTCGGCGGCCCCGAAGTTCTGGCGGCGGGGAGCCGCGGGCAGAACATCATCAAGATGATGGGGCCGTGCGGCGTGGGCTTCTGCGACGGCGAGCCAACGCGCTGGTACTTCGACCAGCTCCGCTCGGAGACCACCACCACGGGCACCCCTGACCCGCGGCTGGACGCCACGCTCTTCTACAACCGGCCCGGCGGGATGGACGTGTACGGCACCCCGTACGCCACCCGCTACCCGGACCGGCCGAACGACGCCTTCTGGAAGAAGTACGGCGAGTACCAGAAGCGCGAGCAGGACTGGGACAACCCGATCAACGTGAAGGTGCTGCGGCTGGGCGGGGTGCTGCTGATGCACGCCGACGCGCTCAACGAGAGCGGGCAGACGCCGGCGGCCAAGCCGTTCGTGGACCAGGTGCGCACGCGCGCCAGGCTGGCGCCGCTCCCCAACAACCTGTCGCAGGCGCAGATGCGCGACCGCATCGAGGCCGAGATCCTGAAGGAGATGGGGCTGGAGAACGAGCGCTTCCTCTGGCTCAAGCGGCACGGCTGGCTGTCCGACGCGGGCAGGATTAACATCCTGAAGACGCACGACCCGGACTTCAACCTGTTCGAGCCGTTCCGGGCGGTGCTCCCCATTCCGGCGACGGAGACCAACCTGAACCCCAACGTCCACCAGAACACGGGCTGGTGACGCGGGGCGCTGGCTGACTTTCTGCGGACGGCCGTGCATGCGGCCGTCCGCAGCGTCGTTGCACTCACATCCACGGGTCGTACGATGAACCGTTCCCTCTCCTCCGCCTGCGCCGCGCTGGCGCTGCTGCTGGCCGCCTGCTCGGGCGACAGCACGCCCCCGCCCATCGTGGAGCCGGTGCAGTGCACCTTCAGCAACCCGCGCGCGCCGGGTGCGGACCCGTGGGTGGTGCGCGACGGCGGCGCGTACTACATGGTGCAGTCGCGCGACAACGGCATCTACGTGTCGCGCTCCCCCAACCTCACCGACGTGGCGGGGACGGGCGTGCGCGTGTGGGCCGCGCCGGACAGCGGGTGGAACCGCACCAACATCTGGGCGCCGGAGCTCCACCGCGTCGGCGACCGCTGGTACATCTACTACGCGGGCGGCCGGGCGGGGCCCCCATACATCCACCAGCGCGCGGGCGTGCTGGAATCCGTGGGCACCGATCCGCAGGGCGCCTACGTGGACCGCGGGATGCTCTACACCGGCGACGACCTGGCTGGCGGCGCCCCCAGCCGCTGGGCGATCGACCTGACGGTGGGTGAGGTGAACGGGCAGCGCATCGCCGTCTGGTCGGGCTGGGAGACGGACGCCACCACCGACCGCACCACGCAGCACCTGTACGCCGCGCCGATGTCGAACCCCTACACCATCAGCGGCAACCGGGTGCGCATCAGCTCGCCCGTTGAGTCGTGGGAGCGCGGCACCGAGCTGGACCTGCAGGAGGGACCGCAGTTCCTGAAGCACGGCGGCCAGACCTTCCTCATCTACTCCACGCGCGAGTCCTGGCTGGAGCACTACCGCCTCGGCCAGCTCCGCCTGACCGGCACCGACCCGCTCCGCGCGGCGAGCTGGACGAAGAGCGGCCCCGTCTTCCAGCCGATCCCCGGCGTTCCGGGCGTGGGCCACGCCAGCTTCACCGTCTCTCCCGACGGCACGGAGGACTGGATCGTGTACCACGCCAAGACCAGCACCACGCCGGGTTGGGACCGGGTGATCCGCATGCAGAAGTTCACCTGGAACGCGGACAACTCGCCCAACTTCGGCTCCCCCGCCGAGTCGGGCCGCCTCCTCACGAGGCCCTCTGGGGAGTGCACGCCCTGAACTGCTGGTCTCACACAGAGCCACAGAGGGGCACGGCAAGACGGAACAGAAAGCTTTTTCTGCGCCTTGCGGTTCCCTCTGTGCCCTCTGTGTGAGGCTTTTACACCTTTGGCTGGAGGCGGATTGGTGAGTGCGGAGATCGGCACGGTTTTCGGCACGCTCCCCGGCGGTGAGCCGGTGGAGGCGTTCACGCTGCGAAGCTCCGGCGGGGTGGAGGCGCGGGTGATCGCGTTCGGCGGCGCGATCGTCTCGCTGCGCGTGCCGGACCGCGAGGGACGGGTGGAGGACGTGGTGCTGGGCTACGACTCACTGGAGGGCTACCTGGCCGACGATGCGTACTTCGGCGCGCTGATCGGCCGCTACGCCAACCGCATTCGGGGCGGCCGCTTCTCGCTGGACGGCGTTGTGCACACGCTGGACGTGAACAACGGCCCCAACCACCTGCACGGCGGGCGGGGCGGCTTCCACAAGGTGCTCTGGAAGGCCGAGCAGGCGGATGGCGCCCTCACCCTCTCGCACTCCAGCGCGGACGGCGAGCAGGGCTATCCGGGCGCGCTGCACGCCCGCGTCACCTACCGCCTGACCGATGCCGACGAGCTGGTGGTGGACTACGCCGCTACCGCGGAGCGCCCCACGCCGGTGAACCTGACGCAGCACTCCTACTTCAACCTGACCGGCGACCCCACCCGCGACATCCTCTCCCACGAGCTCCAGGTAGAGGCCGACTTCATCACGCCTGTCGACGCCACGCTGATCCCCACCGGCGATCTGAGGCCGGTGGAGGGCACCGCGTTCGACTTCCGCCACCCAGCCCCCATTGGCGCCCGCATCGCCGACGACGATGCGCAGTTGGCGCACGCGGGCGGCTACGACCACAACTTCGTGCTCCGCCGCAAGGGCGCGGGGCCCTCGCTGGCCGCGCGCGTGCACGACCCCACCAGCGGCCGCACACTGGAGGTGCTCACCACGGAGCCGGGGATCCAGTTCTACTCCGGCAACTTCCTGAACGGCGCGGTGCGCGGCAAGAACGGCGTGCGCTACGCCCACCGCTGCGGCCTCTGCCTGGAGCCGCAGCACTTCCCTGATTCCCCCAACCACCCGGCCTTCCCCTCCGTCATTCTGCGCCCGGGCGAGCGGTACACGTCGCGCACCGTGTACCGGTTCCTGACGGATTGAACGCGGGCGTCACCCCCGGATCGCCGGCGACGGCGCGTGCGCGGGGCACGGGCAGCCACGTGGGGCGGCCCCTACGAGGATCTGTGTGCGATGCGGGCGTCGGGGCATGTCGGAGGGAGGGCGGACACGCAGGTCCGCCCCTACGAGGTCCATGCGCCGCGCAGTCGTCGAATCAGCGCACGGGTCTACGCCAACCGCCCCTCCCCCGCAGTTTGGGGGAGGGGCCGCGAGGAACGAGCGGGGGAGGGG
>DASVVI010000712.1:0-2437 GCA_036386635.1 Longimicrobium sp. | reverse complement strand
TCGCCGCCGCCCTCGCCGCCCGCGCCCGCGCCCGGCCGCTGGCGGTGGAGACCGGGGCCGCGGGGGTCTTCTTCCTCATCCGCCCCCTCGTGGACCTGGGCGTGTACGGCCTCGCTACCCGCGCCGGCCTCCCGCCCGCCGCCTTCCGCGCGCTGCTGCACCGCGCGCTCCTGCACGCCGCGGACGCCGGGGAGGACGACCGCGCGGCCGAGGTGGCCGCATGGGGCGGGCTGGGCGGCGAGTGGACCCCCGATCCACCCGCCGGGCCGGACGACCCGCGCCTCGCCGCGCTGGCCGATGCCCTGCGCGAGCGCGCCGCGCGGGCGGGGGTGGAGGTGGCGCCCCCCGGCGGGGAAGGCGGCGAGCCCGCCGCGCTCCTGGTGGAGGCCGCCTGCCGCCAGCTGGTGCGCTGGATGCGCGGCTTCGAGGGGAGCTCCCCCGCCTACGTCCTGCGCCAGCTCGTGCGGCGGCCAGGGGCGGTGCGCGTCCCCGCCCGCGGGCCCGTGGAGGTGGTGTGGCCCGCGTCGGGGCTGGACGTGCTGCTGGAGCGCGCCGGCTACCTTGAGCCCCTGGCGGCCGTCCCCTGGTGGGACGGCCGGGGAGTGAAGTGGGACCGATGAGCACCCTTCCCGAATCGGTACGCCGCCTGGAGCCGCTGCTGGCCGAGACCGCCCGCCGCATGGAGGGGCTGCTGGCCGCGCGGCTGGGCGCCGCCACCGGCGAGCCCGGCCTGGTGCACGCCGCCCCCGCCGGCGGCGACGATCAGGCGCTGGCCGCCCTGCGCGACGCCGCCGCGGGCTCGATCGGCACCCTGCGGCTGGAGCCGCTCGACGACGTGCTGGGGGGGATGGCCGCCTCGGCCGCGCTGGGCGACGTGGAGCGCCACGTGCTGGCCGCCTGCGTCCTGGTGGGGCTGGACGACCGCATCGGCCGCGCGGTGGGGCTGCTGCACGACGACGTGAGCCGCACCCGCCCCAGCCTGGGGCTACTGGCCCGGGTGCTGGAAGACGCCGTGCCGCGCGGGCGGCTGCTGGAGTCCGCCGGGGCCGGGGGCGCGCTGGAGCACCGCGGGCTCATGGAGATGGCCGGCGCCTACGGCGACGCCGACGCGCCCCTCTCCGCCCGCGAGGTGGTGCTGCACCCGCGCGTGATCGCCGCGCTGCTGCGCGGCGGCCCGCTGGACCTTCCCGACCCGGCGTGGAGCGGCGTCCTTACCCTGGAGGAGACCGCCGGGCGGGAGGGGAGCCTCGACGCGGACGAGGCGGCCGGGGCCGACACCGTGCGGCGGCTGCTCACCGCGTCCACGCACGGCCGGGTGGTGGGGCTGCTGCGCGTGGGGCCCGACGTGGAGTCCGCGCTCGACCCGGCGCGGGCCTTCGCCGGCGGCGCGGGGGTGCGGCTGCTGCGCGTGGACGTGGCCGCCGCGCTGGCCCGCGGCGGCGGCGTGCTGGACGCGCTGCTGCGCGCCGTGCGCCGCGAGGCCGTGCTCACCTCGTCGCTCCCCGTGTGGACCCGCCTCCCGGGAATGGAGGCGATGGCCGACGCGGAGCTCCCGCGGCGGCTCGCGCACCTCTTTCTGGCCGCCCCCGAGCCGCTGGTGCTGCACGCCGACCACGGGTGGACGCCGCCGTCGGACCTCCCTCTCATCCTGGTGCACCAGCCCTGTCCCGTCCCCGGCTTCCGCGAGCGGCAGGCGCTGTGGGAGCGCGACGACGGCGAGACGCCCCCCAGCACCGCCGAGGCGGCCCGCACGCTCGCCACCTCCTTCATCCTCCCCCGCAACGCCGTGGCCGCGGCCCGCGCGGACGCCGCCGCCGCGGGCGCCGTGCTGGGGGGTGACGCGCGCGAGCACCTGCATCGCGCCGCGCACCGGCAGGCCGCCTCGCGCCTGGTGCGCTTCGCCACCCGCATCACTCCGCGCGCCTCGTGGGACGACCTGGTGACCCCGCCCAGCGTGCTCCGCCAGCTGCGCGAAGTGGAATGGCGGGCCGCGCACCGGGTGCGCGTCTTCGAGGAGTGGGGGTTCACTCGCGGGCGCCGCGGCTTCCTGGCCCTCTTCGCCGGGGGGAGCGGCACGGGAAAGACGCTGGCCGCCGAGGTGATCGCCGGCACGCACGGCTTCGACCTCTACCAGGTGGACCTGGCCGCGCTGGTCTCCAAGTACATCGGCGAGACGGAAAAGAACCTGTCGCAGGTGTTCGACGACGCGGAGAGCACCCACGCCATCCTCTTCTTCGACGAGGCGGACGCGCTGTTCGGCAAGCGGTCGGAGGTCCACGACGCGCACGACCGGTACGCCAACGTCGAGACCGCCTACCTCCTGCAGCGGATGGAGTCCTACGACGGGATCGCCATCCTGGCCACCAACCTGCGCGGGCACCTGGACGACGCCTTCACCCGGCGGCTGCAGTTCATCGTCGACTTCCCCTTCCCCGCG
>DASVVI010000711.1:0-5588 GCA_036386635.1 Longimicrobium sp. | reverse complement strand
CACCTCCTGCACCTGCTCCGGCGAGGTGTAGGGCCCAAAGATGCTCACCCGGTCCCACGCGGCTGGAGGCTTGAGCGCGGAGCCTGTCAGCTCGCGCAGGCAGAACCGGGTGCCGGGACCGCGCCGCACCTGCGCGCCGATGGCCTCACTCAAACCGTCGAGGCGGGAGATCGGAGCATGGGAGCCGCACGCGCTCAGAACCAGGAGGAGTGCGGCAGTCAGGAGCCGAGCGTCACGCGTCCACTCTGCCGTTGTAAGGCGTCTCGCGTCCATGTGCCTGAAGCGGAGTGTGATGCCCGGCAAAGTGCCGCGGGCGATCTAACCCGGAAGGTAGCCTCCGTGCACCAGCGCCGGAAGAAAAATCCGCGGACGACACCCAACGCGTCGAGTCACTCCTATTGACATCCGGAAGGAGTAGGAGTATCCCTTCCTTACGATACTCGGAAGGAAAGACACCCCGCGAACCGCCCAGATGCCGCGAAACAGCTCGGCCGACATCCTACAGGGGACGCTCGATCTCCTGGTGCTCAAGACGCTCGCGCTGCAGCCGATGCACGGCTGGGGGATCGCGCAGCGCATCCAGGAGATGTCGCGCAACGCCCTGGACGTGGGGCAGGGATCCGTGTACCCCGCGCTGCTGCGTCTGGAGGACCGGGCGCTGATCTCGAGCGAGTGGGGGGTGACGGAGAACAACCGCCGCGCCCGGTACTACAGCCTGACCCCGCTCGGCCATGAGCAGCTCGAAGTGGAGATGGCGGGGTGGCGCAGCTACGCGCGCGCCGTCGAGCTGATCCTCCGAACCACATGAGGCGCCCCATGCATCCCAGAGCCCTGCTCGCCCTGCTGCGCGGCCGGTACCGCGCCCTCTTCCGCCGCGGCGAGGTGGAGGCGCGCCTCAGCGAAGAGATCCAGTTCCACCTGGAGATGGAGACGGAGAAGAACATCCGCGCCGGAATGTCGCCCGACGAGGCGCGGCGGGCGGCGCGGCTCGTCTTCGGCGGCGTGGACCGGATCAGCGAGGATCACCGCGACGCGCGCGGCACACGCTTCGTGGAGGACGCGCTGATCGACGTGCGCTACGCCGCGCGCTCGCTGGCGCGGACGCCGGGCTTCGTAGCCGTGTGCGTGGTCACGCTGGGAATCGCGATCGGGGTGGGGACGTCGCTCTTCTCGGCGGTGGACGGCTTTTTCTACCGCCCCCTCCCCGTGCCGGGCGGCAGGGACCTGGTGGCGGTGTACACGAGCGACTACGGCGGCGAACTGCTCGGTGGCAGCTCGCACGCGGACCTGCTCAGCTTCGCGGAGGGCACGAGCGGGATGGCGGAGCTCGCGGGCGAGTCGGGCGTGGCAGCCGCGGTCGGCAGTGGCGACGACACGGCGATGAGGCGCGGCGCGCTGGTGAGCTCCGGGTACTTCGCCGCGCTGCGCGTGAAGCCGGCGCTGGGGGGCTTCCCCACAGGCGCGCGCGCCGACGAGCCGACCATCGTGCTCGGCTACACCGTGTGGCAGCGCGCCTTCGGTGCGGACCCGTCGCTGATCGGGAAGACGGTGAGCGTCAACGGCCACTTCTACCGCGTCGCGGCCGTCGCGCCAAGCGAGTTCCTGGGGATCACGCGCGAGTTCGCGAACGAGTTCTGGGTCGACGTCGCCTTCGCGCCGATGCTCCTTCCCGGCGAGCCCGTGCTGGACCAGCGCGGCAACCGGCGCTTCCAGATCGTCGGGCGCCTGCGCGAGGGCGCATCGATGGCCGAGCTAAGGGCGAGGCTCGCGACCGTGGCGGCGCGGCTGTACCAGGACGATCCCGCCAGCTGGCGTGAGGAGGCGGGGCACGTCCGCCGCGTGACCGTGATGCTGGAGCGCGAAGCACGCGTGGCCGGGATCGCGCCCGGCCAGCTGCTGATGATGGTGGGTGGCGTGACGGCGCTGGGGCTCGGTTTCCTATTAGTTGCAAGCGCCAACCTTGCCAGCCTGTACATGGCGCGCGCCCTCGCCCGGCGGCGGGAGATCGCGACGCGGCTCGCGTTGGGTGCAGGAAGGGGGCGGCTGATCCGCCAGCTCCTCACGGAAGGCGCGGTGGTGGCGATTCCGGGTGCGCTGCTCGGCATCGCGCTCGCCTACGCGACCTCGGTGGCCGTCGGGCGCTACCGGCCGGACGGGTTCCCCAACGTGGACCTCTCGCTCGACGGCCGCGCGCTGCTCTTTACCGCGGGGGGGACGCTGATCGCCCTGCTGGTGTTCGGGCTCGTCCCCACCATCCAGAGCGCCCGCACGGACGTGCTCTCGTACCTCAAGGACGGCGGCTACGCGGGGAGCCTCGGCATCCAGACCGGGCGGGTGCGGGGTGGGCTCATCGTGACGCAGGTCGCGCTGTCGCTGATGTTTACCGCCGGATCGGTGCTGATCGCCTCCGCGCTGGGGCGGCTGGCGGAGGACCGGCGCGTCGATGCATCCGGCGTCCTGGTGGCGCCCGCGACGCTGCTGCAGGCGGCGGGCGACTCGGTGCGTGCGTCGGCGCTGGTCCGCGACGTCATCGCCCAGCTCGACCAGATCCCCGGCATCGAGGCGGCCAGCGCGGCGATGATGGTGCCGGTCTCCGGCTCCCGCTCCACCACCAGCGTCGTGCCGCGCGACACACGCGAGGCGGGCGGCAGCCGCTCCGTGGACATGAACCTGGTGCGCCCGCGCTTCTTCGAGGTCGTGGGGCTGCCGCTGGTGCGCGGCCGCGACTTCAGCGAGGGGGAGATGGGCGGGAGCGCGCGCGTGGCCATCGTCAGCACGGCGCTGGCGGAGCGGCTCTGGCCCGGAAGCGACCCCATCGGCAAGCGGCTGCAAGTCGATGCCGCCGGCGGCGACGTGGAGGTCGTGGGGTTGGTGGGCGAGATGGGGAAGGAGTCGCCAGCGTCGCCGGGCGAGGGGCTGCTGTACCTGCCGCTTCAGGCGGGCGGCGGCTCGCTCGTGCTGCACCTTCGCGCGGGCGGATCGGCGGGCGCGCTGGCCGCGCCGGTCGCGCGCGAGCTGCGCCGCTACAACGTGCAGATGGTGGCCCCGGAGGTCACCACCATGAGCAGTTACATGGACCGCGCCTTTCTGCCGCAGCGCATCGCAGCGCGCGCGTCGGGCGTCCTGGCCCTGCTGCAGATGGTGCTCGCCGTCGCCGGGCTGTCCGGGCTAGTGGCGTTCGTGACGGCGCAGCGCAGCCGCGAGATCGGCATCCGCGCGGCGCTTGGAGCCGGGCGCTCCAGCATCGTGGGTCTGGTGCTGCGGCAGGGCGTCCGCCTCACCGCCATCGGGGGCGTGGCCGGCGTCGCCCTGAGCCTGCTCATGGGGAGGGTGATCGCCACCTCGCTCCCCGTGGGCGCCGTGATCGAGCTTCGCGCGCTGGCAGCGGCCATCGCCTGCTTCATGGTCGTGGCCGGCGCGGCCATGCTGCTCCCCGCCCGCCGCGCCCTCGCCGTCACCCCGGCCGCGGCGCTGCGGGCGGATTAAGGGGAGCCGTCACATACCGGGTGCGCTCAGGAGGAACCCGCCAGCTCAACCCCGTGCAGCTCCGCTAGATAGCGAGCATTATCCACGCTGCGCGCGACCAGGCGGAGAAGCGAATCCGCCGCTGCACCCTGCGCGACCGTGCCGCGCTCCCAACGCACCACCGTGTTCTTTCCCACGCCGAGGAGGTGCTCGAACTCGGGCTGCGTGAGGCCGAGCCGCCCCCGGATCTCCTTCACCTCCGCCGGAGACAGGAACTGGTTCGCGTTACGGAGGGCGTCTGCCTCGGCGCGGAGGCTCGCGTCCATCATCCCCGGCGTGTAGAACGTCTCCCCGCACTGGTCGCAGCGATAAAAATCATCCTGTGCAATCGTGCCGAGCGGCGCCCCGGGCACCGTCCTGGGCTCACTCACCAGCCGCGCTTCGCCCCCGCACACCGGGCATTCCATCAGGGATTCCATGCTCACGATCTCCTACCGCGCCGCGCCCTGCCGGGCGGGCCGGAAGGTGGGGTCGCCGATGCGCCAGGGCGGGTTGCGGCGGTTCTCGCCGCCCCAGTAGAGGCAGATCACGTTGCCGGCGGGGTCACGCAGCCGCGCCTCGCGCCAGAGCCAGCGCTGGTCCTTGGGGTCCTGCGTGAACTCGATGCCCCTGCCCTTCAGCTCGCTCACCAGAGCGTCCAGCTCCTCGTGCTCGAAGTAGACGACGACGCCGGTGTCCGACGGCACCGCCTTCACCGCATGCACGGAAAATGTGGCTCCGCCGTCGCTGCACTCGAAGCGCGCGTAGGCGGGCGTGGCCACGATCTGACGGAAGCCCATCGTCCGGTAGAACGCCGCGGACGTCGCCACGTTCAGCGCGGGAAGGGTGATCTGGTTCATGTTCATCGCGGTGCCGGCGCTGAGTGCGGGGTGGGGAACGGCTTCATCGCGTCTCGAGGGTGATGACGCCGCGGCCGTATCCCCGGCCATACGTGGCGAGCGCGCTGAGGGAGTCGACCCAGCGCATGGATACGATCTGTTGGGAGTCGTAATTCCGTAGTGTGGCGAGCCCCCCTGCGTCGCGCCCGTTCACCCACACCCGGATCTCGCGCGACCCGTCCGCATCCGCCTGCGGTGCATTCACGTTCTGCCGAAGCCAGGCTGGACGCAGCCGCTGGACGAGGTCGTATGCGTCGCTGGCGTTCGCGGCCCTGATCTCCGCCTCGGTAAGTACGTCGCGCGCCGAGCGCGGACGAGTGGACGCGGCGAGGACGTCCGGCTGTGGCTTTCCGGCGCGCGACGGGGTGGATCGCGGTGGCGACAGGGTACATGCGCAGAGGAGCACGGCCAGGCATATCGCCGAAACCGGGCGCACGGGCGAGAGGCGATTCATCAGCACCAGCAACCTGTGGGGAGGGACTACTCGGAGCCGCGGCGAGGGTGAAGCCAGGGGAGCCAGCGCCGCGAAGTATAAGGCATCACCGCCACTTGCACGAGGCGCGGCCGTCCCTCGTTGGGCCGGAAGCGCGGATGCGTCTACGGCCCGCTGTCCGGGCGAGGCTGCTCCATCAGGAGGCATCGGTCAGGGGTCCTGGGCACATCCCGATACCCCATCGCGAAGCCGATGCCGCAGAACAGGATCAGGCCGGTCGTCGCCAGCTTCACGAGGCGCGGCGAGTAGCGCCGGTCGTACCTCGGACGGCTGCTGAGCGCCGGAGCGACGCGCCCAAGCACGTCCGCGCCGTTCCCCATCCACACCCACCAGAGGCCCGCCGCCCACGTTCCGAGGGTCACCAGGGAACTGGCGGCACGCGCGGGGCCATCAAAGGAAAACGCGCCGGCACACAACGGGTCGGACCATCCCGCCATCAGCCCGATGACGCCCAGCAGAACGGGCGAGCCGACCAGCAGGAGCGCCGCGCCCCTGAGGAAGTCATCCAGCTCCCGCTTCGTCATGGTTCCGGCATCCACGAGCTTGGGCAATCGCCGCCGCCACAGCAGGACGTTCGCCAGCATCACGGCTGCGCAAAAAAACCACAAGTACCGGAAGAGAGGCATCAGGTGATCCGGCGGGGAGGAGATGGTCTCACGCAAAGGCGCGAAGGCGCAAAGAAAGACTCAGCG
>DASVVI010000710.1:0-2558 GCA_036386635.1 Longimicrobium sp. | reverse complement strand
GCCGCGGACCGACCCATGTTCCGCCGCACCCTCTACATACGCTCGCCACCCCGATGCCGGATTCGGGCCACGAGGGGAACGGCATTTCACACAGAGACACAGAGATGAACGGAAAGAACCACAAGAGGTTCTCTGTGCCCTTGTAGTTCCCTCCGTGATCCCTGTGTGATGCTTTTTGGCGGAACGGCGCGTGCTGTCTCGTGCCGCCTCTGAGCACCGCCGGTTCCCCGCACCCGTCATCCCATGACCGAGCCCCGCGTCGGCCGCCTCTTCCTCGGCGTCCCGCTCAGCGATGCACTGCGCGACGCGCTCGGCGAGCACCTGCGCCGCGCCCTCCCCGGCGGGATTCCCGGTCGTCCGGTGGTCCCCGCGAACTGGCACCTGACCCTGCGCTTCCTCGGCGACACGGACGCGGAACAGCACCGCCGGCTGGTCGAGGCGCTCGATAGAGCGCCGCTGGCCCCCCGCTTCTCGTTAGCATTCGGCGGGCTGGGCGCCTTCCCACGGCCGCGCCGTGCGGGAGTGCTGTGGGTGGGGGTCGATGAAGGCGCCGCGGAGCTGAAGCGAGTGGCGGCGCTGGCGGAAGATGCCGCGCGCCAGGCCAGCTTCCCCGCCGAGAAGAAGCCGTTCTCGCCGCACCTCACCATCAGCCGCCTCAACCCGCCCCGCGACGTCGAGTCGGTCGTCGCCGCGGCCCCCGCGTTCGGCGGGCGGATGGAGGTGGAGAGCATCGTCCTCTTCCGCAGCCACCTCGGCAGCGGACCGCCTCGCTACGAAGCGCTGCGCACGTTCGCGCTCTGAACGCGCGGCGGAATGGTTTTCTCGGTGCCTTGCAGTTCCCTCTGTGTCCTCTGTGTGAGGCTTTTCGTACCCATGCGGCACGAAAATCTCTCCACCGCGCACTCACAACCCAACTGGACGGAGGGACGACGATGCAGCTCGAAGGCAAGGTGGCGCTGGTGACGGGCGGCGGAGAAGGGATCGGGCGGGCGTCCGCCATCCTCATGGCCAAAGAAGGCGCAAAGGTGGCCGTACTGGGCCGCCACCGCGAGAACCTGGACCCCGTGGTCGAGGAGATCGAAAAGGGCGGCGGCCAGGCCCTCGCCGTCGTGGCCGACGTCAGCAAGGCGGACGACATGAAGCGCGCCGTGGAGGAGGTCGTCGGCGAGTGGGGGCGGCTGGACATCGTCTTCGCCAACGCCGGCGTCAACGGCGTGTGGGCGCCGATCGAGGAGCTGGAGCCGGAGGAGTGGGAGCAGACCATCGCCATCAACCTCACCGGGACCTTTTTCACGGTGAAGTACGCCGTGCCGCACCTCAAGAAGCAGGGCGGTTCCGTGATCGTGAACTCGTCGATCAACGGCACGCGTATCTTCAAGAACACGGGCGCGTCGGCCTACGCGTCGTCCAAGGCGGGGCAGGTGGCGTTCACCAAGATGCTGGCGCTGGAGCTGGGGCCGCACGGCGTGCGCATCAACGTGATCTGCCCCGGCGCCATCGAGACCGCCATCGACGACAACACCGAGCAGCGCCACGTCGACAAGGTGAAAGTCGAGCCGGAGTATCCCAGCGAGGAATCGAAGTACCCGCTGACCCGCGCCCCCGGCAGCGCCGAGCAGGTGGCACGTGTGGTGCTGTTCCTGGCCTCCGACGCCGCCAGCCACCTCACGGGAACGGAGATGTGGGTGGACGGCGGCGAGTCGCTGCTGTGCGCGACGTGAGCCGGCGCATGCACACCGAGGGGGCCCCTTGAAGATCATGCTGCTTTCGGAGGACCGGCTGCGCGTGCAGGGGGGCGCGGGGCCGCTGAGCGTCGAGGCGGACTCGGCGGAGATGACCTACTCGCCGGGGCACATGCTGGCGAGCAGCCTGGCGGTGTGCACCTACTCCATCCTCCAGTCGTGGGCCACCAACGCGGATATCCCCGCCACGGACCTGGCGGTGGAGGTGGGCTTCGAGTACGTGGAGAAGCCGCACCGCATCGGGAAGATGGAGGTTGCGCTCGACTGGCCCTCGCTCCCCGCCGAGCGGCGGGAGGCGGCACGGCGCGCCGCGGGCCTCTGCCCCATCCACCGCACCCTCCACGCGCCGCCCGAAGTCACGACGCTGGTCACCGGCGCCGCGCAGGCGGCGGAGGCGGGCGCATGAGCTTCCCCGTCGTCCACTTCGTCTTCGGCGGCCAGGAAGCCACCTCCGCCGGCATGGGGCGCCCCTACACGGTGGTGTTCGACGGCCAGTGCAAGGTGTGCACGCGGCTCTCGAACCTCCTGCGCAAGTGGGACCGGAACGACGAGCTGGAGGTGATCCCCTTCCAGAACACCTCCGTCCTCACCCGCTTCCCCTGGATCCCCAGCGAGTCGTACGCGCAGGCGATGCAGCTGGTGGGGCCGGGGGGGAAGACGTGGCAGGGAGGCGGCGCTATCGAGCAGCTCCTCAAGATCCTGCCGCTGGGCGGGACCATCGGGTGGGTCTTCAAGCTCCCGTACTTCGGGGTGGGATTCGAGCGCTTCTACCGCTGGTTCGCGGCCAACCGCTACCGTTTCGGCTGCGGCGCCCAC
>DASVVI010000709.1:0-2611 GCA_036386635.1 Longimicrobium sp. | reverse complement strand
TTGGTGTCTGTGCTCACCTGCGCCACTTTCCGTAAATCGTTCATCATTTATCTCCTTTACTCGAACGGTATTGATCAGGTTCATTGAATCGAACTTGGATAAAACTATGGACACCTCCTTGTCACTATGACTCACCCCGCGTTGGCGTAGGATCCTGCGTGGTTGCTACTCGCTTTCCGAATCTAGCTGCGAAGAAGGAGCGCAATTTTCGCGCCGCCGCGCTTCGGCTAGCGCGGAACCAGACGATCCCCAGCCAGACAACCCATACGGTTTCACCCAGGACCTCATCGTCCTGGGGGGCAGGTATTTCTACCTCTGTCGATTCAAGAACGTCGGGTGGTCCGTATTTCGTGCATACCATCGCCTTCACGAGCTTCCTCCAAGATCGGTTTGGCGCGGCCCCGCGCCTGCCAACCGGGGAGCCAACCGCCACATGAGGACGCCGGTTACGATGACCCAGAGGAGGTCCACGGGACCCACCACCATGAAGAGGTTCAGGGACAGCGGCGAAAAGCCGCCGGAGGCCTGCTCCAACCCGATCGCCACCGTTGCCAAGCCCCCGAGAATTCCGGTCGCCCCCAGCCAGGCGGGATAGCGCCTGCTGAAGAGCATGGCGAGAGCGAAGACGCACAGCGTGGAGCCGAGCGAGAGCGTGAAGACGCTCGTGAGGGCGACCTCGATCTGGCGCACCGCGAACGCGGCCTCGAAGGTGCGCGTGTGGGCTGCCCCGGTGGCGCCGGCCCAGCGGAGGTCCGCGGCGCGGTTCGCCACCCCGTCCACCCCCTGGTTGGCCGCGTAGAGCGCCGCGCTGGCCACCGCCCCCGCCGACCCGATACGGGCCCAGGCCGCCGCCCGCCCGGGCTCGAAGGTGGCCTCCAGCGCCACGAGGGCCACGGCTATCAGGGCGACCCCCGCGAGCTGGAAGAGGTGGATGCCCACCCAGTCGGAGCTCCCGACGTATTCGGCGAAGGCGGCGTGGAGGTCGTTCGGATCGCTGCGGCTCGGATGGAACAGCCCCGACACGAAAAACACGACCGCGCCAACGAGCGCGGCAACGCTCCCGATACGGGCGAGCGCCCGGCGAGTTGCCCCTTGTTGGTCGCCTCCGGCTTGCCGAGCCGCGAGCTCTCGGTTGGTGGTGGCCCCGTTCGCCTTTCCTACGCGCGTGTTCACCATCTTCTTCTCCTCTCCCGCCTCTTGGGGGCATCTTTAGCTGCCTTGACCAGTATCGGGTGCCGGGCCAGCGCTCAGAAGGGCGGATGTTTCGGCGTTATAGGACGATCTTCGGTTTATTATTGGGGAGTGGTTCCGAGGAACCGGCCGATCGGCGGGACGGATGCCGGAAGGGGGCGTCGTTTGGGAAGAACGCACGAGCGGGGCGATAGCGGCAGGCGCGGGGGCGGGCCGCCCGTCTTCACCTTCGAGGCGGTCCCGGGGGCGCCGCTCGTGAGCACCTGGAGGTTCGCCCCACGGCTCGGCGCCTCGGGAGCCCTTCCGGGCTCGCACTCCCACGACTTCCTGGCGCTCTTCTACTTCGAGCGGGACGGCGGTTCTCTGCTCTCGGGAGAGAAGCGGTGGGAGCCCAAGGCCGGCGACGCGTTCGTTAGCTCGCCCGGAGAGGTACACGACCCGAGGGGTCTCGCCGAGGCAGAAGGCTGGGCCGTCTTCTTCCCCGCCGAGGTTCTCGCCCCATCCAACTCCGGCGTCTTCCTCTCCTGGCGTGCCCACCCGCTGCTTTTCCCCTTCGCGGCGGGCGTGGACAGAGCGGGAGGGGGCGCGCGGCGGCTGGTCGTGCCCCCGGAGGAACGTCCCTCGTGGTCCGCGCGCCTGTTCGATTTGGACCTGGAGCTCCGCGAGCGCCGGGACGGCTACAGGGAGGCGGCGCTGGCATACCTCACGCTGCTGCTCGTGGGCGTCTCTCGGCTGGCCGCCGAGGTGGTGGGCGACCTCAGGATCAACGACGAGCCCCTGCTGGCCGAGGTCTTCGGCTTCGTCGAGGACCACTACCGCGAGCGCGTCTCACTCAAGGACGTGGCACGGGCGGTCAGCCTTTCGTCCGGCCACCTCACTACGGTCGTGAGAAGCAAGACGGGGCGAACGGTCGGAGAGTGGATCTCCGAGCGGCGCCTGGTGCAGGCCCGGCGCCTCTTAGTCGAGACCGACCTGGCGGTGGAGGAGGTCGGCCACAGGGTCGGCTACAACGACCCCACCTACTTCGTGAGGACCTTCAGGCGCGCCTACGGCACGACCCCGCTCGCCTGGCGTCGTGCCGGCCGTCCGTGAAGAAGAGAGGGGTTTCTTGGTCCCAGGACATCCGATCTGACTAGGGCCCCGTTTGCCCCCAGTGGCACCAACCCCGTCACCAGGCCCGACTGGGAAGGGGCCGTCGAGTGCTGGTGGGTCCACTCCTACGACCTCCTGGTCACCGCCTGCGTGATGGGGGACGACAACATGTTCGCCGACGTCTCGGGCGCCCTCGGAGCATGCATGCGCGCTGTATGGAAGCGCAACGATAGGCCGTGGCCCAAGCCGGAAGGCGTCGAGCCCTCGGCCACCATAGACGACCTGGCGGAGCTGTCGGCGGTGATCCGATCGTGGGGGGCTTCGTAAA
>DASVVI010000708.1:0-3059 GCA_036386635.1 Longimicrobium sp. | reverse complement strand
AAGGCGGTGGTGCGGGTGCGCGGCGTGCCGTTGTTCGCCTTCAGCGGGCTGATGGGCGCCGCGGGCGCGCGGCGAACGGATGGGCGCGCCGTGTGCGCTCTCTTCGACGCCCGCAACCGCGAGGTGTACGCCGGCTGCTGGCGCTTCGGGGCCGTCCTGGAGGAGACGATGGCAATCGAGGCGCTCGGTCTTGACGACCTCATCGAGCGCTTCCGCGGCAATCCGCCCCTCTTCACCGGCGAGGGAGCCTGGATGCACCGAGACGCGCTGACTGCGGCCTTTGGCGAAGAAGCCGTAGCGCCGGAGGAGGGTCCCTCGATCGCGGCCGGGCTCCTCTGGCTGGCCGGCGCGGTGCCGGAGCGGGGACGCGTGGCCGACGTCGCGGGTTGGGAGCCGGACTACGTGCGCTCCTCGGGCGCGGAGCGCATCGCGGCGCAGGGGAGGGTGCGTTGATGGAGGCCTCCGTGCGCGCCATGCCCGCCTTCCGCATCCGCCTCCTGCGCGAGAGCGACCTGCCGGACGTGATGGAGATCGAGACCGCCGCGTTCTCCACTCCCTGGCGCGAGAACACCTTTCGCGGCCTCATGCGCCGCGCCGACACCGACCTCTTCGTGGCCGACGCGGTGGGGCGGGTGGTGGGGTACGCCGCGTGCTGGACGGTGGTCGACCAGAGCGAGCTCGGGAACGTGGCCGTGGCCGAGGAGGCACGCGGCCGCGGGATCGGCGGGGCGCTGGTGGACGCCGTGGTGCGGAGGGTCCGCGAGCGCGGGGCCCAGGAGATCTTCCTGGAGGTGCGCGAGTCCAACGTGGGCGCGCAGTCGGTGTACCTGGAGCGCGGGTTCTCGGTGATCGGGCGCCGCCGCTCGTACTACTCGTCGCCCACGGAAGACGCGCTCATTATGCGTCTCCGCGTTTGACGTTTCTCTTGACACCGTGCGCGTGGGGGGAGTATCCTACGCCCTGGCGGTGTCAACTCTGTTCACTTTTGGGATGAAGGAGGAGCTGTGGCTCGCAGCCTCAACAAGGCCATTCTGATCGGCAACGTGGGCTCGGACCCCGAGATCCGTACGACGGGCGGCGGGAGCCGCGTCGCGCAGTTCAGCCTGGCAACGGGGTACCGGAAGAAGGACGGAACCGACGTCACCCAGTGGCACCGCATCGTCGTCTGGGAGCGCCAGAATGCGGGCGGGGGCGATCCATTCAACGTGATCGAGAAGTTCGTGAAAAAGGGTTCCAAGCTCTACGTGGAAGGCGAAATCGAGTACCGCTCCTACGAAGACAAGGACGGCGTCACCAAGTACGTCACCGAGATTCGCCCGCGCGATCTGCTCCTGCTGGACGGATCCGGCGGTGGCGGCGGCGGAGACTACGGCGGCGGCGGCTATCGGCAGGGCTCGGGCGGTGGCGGCGGGGGCGGGGGTGGGGGCGCTGGTGGCGGCGGCAATCGCGGTGGGGCGCGCGGCGGCGGCGGGGGCGCCCCGGCGGGCGGCGGCTCGTACGACGACTTCCAGGCTCCGGGGATGGACGACGACGACGATCTGCCGTTCTAGGCTTGGTCTTTAGGCGAAGCCCGAGACCAGAGATGTACAGTCTCCTGGGGGAGCGCGGTCGCGAGACCGCCTTCCCAGGAGGTTGCGGGGAACGGGAGCCCTGGTGCTTTCACCAGGGGCATCGAGCGTGGTACCACTTACATCGGATGTCACGATGACGACGCACACCGTGGGCGAGGCGCCCACCAGGAACAAGCCGAAGTTCACCGTAGCCGAGGCAGCCCGTGCCTTCCGTCTGGCACGTGGCGACGCCGCGAAGGTGGAGCTGATCGAGGGAGAGAAGCAGTACCTCCGGCGCGACGAGTCGGGGCGTTTCGTGCTCGCGCGAAAGGGAAAGACGGCTGCGTCCGGGCGGAAGTCCCCGAAGAACGGCAGGCGAGCGGCACGGGCTCCGGCCGAACGATGACGGCCGCGACGTACGAGAACAGCGTCTTCGTCAACTGCCCGTTCGATTCCCAGTATTGGCCTCTCTTCGAGGCCATTACTTTTTCGATCTACGATCTCGGGTACTTTCCGCGTTGCGCGCTGGAGGTGGACGACAGCAGCCAGGTCCGAATCCAGAAGATCAACGACATCATCAAGGCGTGCCGGCTTTCGGTCCACGACATCTCGCGGACCGAGACGGACGGACATCCGCCGCTCCCGCGCTTCAACATGCCCTTCGAGCTCGGCATCTTCATGGGGGCGAAGGCGTTCGGCGGCGCCGCCCAGAAGCGCAAGGCCGCGATGATCCTCGACACCGAGCAGTACCGGTTCCAACGGTACATCTCTGACATCGCCGGTCAGGACATCCGGGCCCACGGCGGCGATCCCGAGAACGTGATCCGGCACGTGCGCGGCTTTCTTCTCTCCCAATCCCCGAAAACCACCTTCCTGGCGGGGTCGGACAGGGTCATCGCGCGGTTCCGGCAGTTCAAGGCCGAGATGCCCGCGTCGCTCGCCGCCCTGCACATCGACTCCGCCGACTTCGGATTCCAGGACCTGATCCGGCTCGTGGCCGGGTACGTCGCGTCGTAACCACACCTGCGCCGCACGGCTAGGAGAGCGCCGGACTCAGTCGTGAGTCGCGGCCTTGCTGCTTTTTCCAGCGCGTCTAAGCGCCGTTCGTCCGCGGCAATCCGCGCTTCGTCGCAAGAGTGTGGTTCCACGACACCTTCGGCGGTATTGCTCCGTACCAGGACAGCAGAGGCTGAATCGACTCTTCCTGGAGGGCGCATGCTTCTACCGATCCACATTGCAGCGGGCGGGCTCGCCATCGTGCTGGGGGCGGTGGCGCTGTTGGCGAAGAAGGGCGGGGACATCCACCGGCGCAGCGGGCTGCTGTTCGTCTACGCTATGCTCGTAATGGGGTTCAGCGCCGCGCTTCTGGGGCTTCGCAACGGGCCCACGGACGGGAACGTGATGGCCGGGCTCATGACCGCCTACTTCGTCGGGACGGCGCTGACGACGGTCCGCCCGCCGTCGCCGTGGACGCGCCGCATCAACGGGGCGGCGCTGACCGTGGCGGTC
>DASVVI010000707.1:0-2311 GCA_036386635.1 Longimicrobium sp. | reverse complement strand
CACAAGTGGCTCACGCGGAGGAAACAACAGAAAAGCCTCACACAGAGACCACAGAGGAAACTGCAAGCCGCGGAAGACCCCTTGATGCTGTTCTCGTAGTACCCCTCTGTGGCTCTGTGTGAGGCCGCTGTTGCTGTTCCTGCGCGGCCCCGCACGCAGTCGTCCACTTTGTCCTTTAACCCGGCGGCAACCGAATCTCCGCGGGGCACCCAACGCGCCAGAATAAAGAGACGGGCACCGGACTGACCCGGTGCCCGCTTCATTCGACCCACGCTTTTCCGGAGATGTCGCATGCGCTTCGCCCGCTCCTTCCTCGCCCTCGCCGCTCTCTGCGCCGCCGCTGCCTGCGCCGATGGAGCGTCCCGCATCACCGCGCCCACGGACCGGTCGCACGACGAGACCGCCGTCGGGGGCGGGTGGGTCGGCTCCGACAACGTGACGGAGAATGGCGGCGGATGGATCGGATCCGGGAACAACACCCCCCCAGCCGACACCACCGACAACGGCTTTGGCGGCACCTGGATCGGGTCCGGGAACTAATTCACCGGAGGCTGGCTCCCGATGCGATCGCGCGCGTGGGGCTCTGAGGAGCCTCATCGCGCCTCGATCGCATTGCTTCGGCGAAATCGTCCTCCAGATCCGGGAACCCCAAATCGCCGCGCGGCTGGTTCATGCGCGCTCTATCGATGAACACGGCGTCCATCGCGGGCGTCGTTTCATCGTCAGCAGGTAGAGCGGCAAGGATGGACTCCGCTAGAAAGACCATCTCGTGCTCCTCTCGTGCCTCTGCCACCCGCCTTGCTTCGCGGGCGGCGGTACGAGCCCGATCCCAATCCCCCGAGTTTCCGGCCCCGAGTGCGAGCTGTGTGAGCGCGCCGGCATGTCCATCACGAATCGTCTGCTGTCGCATCAGCGCCCACGTCTCCATCCAGGCGGATTCGTAGAGGTCGGCCCACCCTGCCCCCGCCGCGGCACGAGCGAGATGGGCATGGGCGATCAAGCGGTGCTTGGGTTCCCAGAGGTAGTTCAGCAGCTCGGAAATCAGGCTCGCCGCGCGCGCGAACTGGCCATATCGCTCCATCCAGAACCAGGCGACATCGTGCGCCAGGGTATACACCTGGTTGTGACCGGGGCCATAGACGAGCAGAGCGCTCCTCACATATGCAGAAGCCGCCTCTTCATCGCCCCTGTCGAAGCTCATCCCGGCCAGGTCGTACAGCGCGTCGCCCTCCAGCGTGCGGAGTCCGTGTCTGCGAGCGATGCGCAGGCAGAAGCGGTGGAAGCGGCGGGCCAGGGGGAGGTTGCCGCGCTGGCGGTACAGGTTGCCGAGCCCCGACGCGCAGAGCGCCGCCACCTCCCACTGGCCGGCGGCGCGCGACTTTCCGTGCGCCCACTTCAGCCACGGCTCGGCCAGATCGTACAGCGCCAGCTTTCTCGCGAGGCGGCCGATGTGGTAGCCGAGGTGCGGCCGCTCGGGGTCCATCTCCTCGGCGAGGGCGAAGAAGGAGATCGCGGTGCGGCAGGCGCCCATCCCCTCGGCCCACAGGCCCAGGTGCGCGCACCCCAGCACCAGCCCGTCGCGCGTGTCGTCGTCCGGGCGCGTCTCGCGCAGGAGGCGGGTCATGCCGCGCAGCGTGGTGCGCAGCTCGGGGACGGCGTCGAGGAGCTCGCCGCTTTCGCCCATCAGCAGAATTCCCGGGAGCTCGTCGCCGGCGTCGATGCGGCCGCGCACGTTGCGCAGCATCTGCCAGAGCGCGACCCCGGCATCGCCGTTCCCCGCCGCCTCCAGCTCGTCCAGCACGAAGAGGTAGGGGATGCGGGCCGTGCCGTTCATTGCTTCGGGGGATGGGCGGGGAGGGTGTTCCATGAGATCGGCCGCGCGGTGTAAGGGTTGTCCCAGAATGAGTCCACAAACGCGAAAGGTAAAGGGGACGGAGTGGCCGCGCCAGAACCGCGATGTCTTGCGAACCCGGACACTCCGGACAGTCGTGGCTGTGCCATTGCCGTGCCGCGGCGGTTGAATGCGGGGCGAGGAGGCGTGGGGAGCCTGTCGTGATGGGCCCCGGACGGTGTTGGCGCGGACCGGCGGGGAGTGTGTGGCGGCAGGCGTTTGGCGACCGGAACGACGGATTCGGCGCCGGGCCGGACACGGGCGGCCACACGGGGCCGCCCCTACGGGTTTCGTGGCCGAACGGCGGAGGTTGTGGCGCGGCGGGGGAGGGCAGACACGCAGGTCTGCCCCTACGAGGTCGGTGTTTGAAAAGCGGGGCGCCGGTGCGGGGGCGGGCACGGGCGCGATAAATCGCGCCCG
>DASVVI010000706.1:0-3525 GCA_036386635.1 Longimicrobium sp. | reverse complement strand
AGTTTCTCTGCTGGCTTGCAGTTCCCTCTGTGCCCTCTGTGTGATGCTTTTTTCTGTTTTTCTCTCTGCGTCTCCGCGAGGCCGCTGTTTCTTACCGCGAACGCAGCGATGGCTCGGCTTCGAGGGCGCTGCGCAGGCGGCGGGTGTCGTTGCGGAGCGTACGCATGCCGCTGACACGGTTGTTGTAGGCGGCGTGCACGGAAAAGAGGACCGCCGCCGCGTCCGGGTTGCGGCGCATCGCCGCCACGTCCACGTCCTGGGGGCGGATGTCGCCGACGAGGGCGCGGCGCATGAACGGAAGGCTGCGCGCCATCGGCATCGCCAGCTCCGTGATCGTCTCGCGGAAGAGGCGCTGCCGGTCCGCCTCCGTGTCCAGCGACGACGAGTACGCCGCCAGAAGCGCACGCAGCGTGTCGTTGCGCACCAGCCGCAGCTCTCCGGTGCCCAGGATCGCGCGGTAGTTCCCCGCCACCGCCCGGAAGTCCGAGGCCGACGAGGCGCCCATCATCCATTCCAGAAAGGTCTCGGCGGAGGGCGGTGCATCGGTGCGGGTGAGCGCGTCGACCAGGCGCGACGCCGCTTTCCCCGATGCGGAGTCGTTGGCGATGGCGGCGTTCAGGCGCGCCTCGTTCTCGCGCGTGTCGGCCAGGAGCTGGCGCAGGTAGTCGCGCTCGCGGCCGCGCTCCTGGTGCCCGTCCCACCACGCCTGCGCGCCGAGGGCGCAGAGCACGCCGGCCACGATGATGGCGAACTCGCGCAGCGCTCCCGTCCACCCGCCCGCCTCGATGATGCGCGGAAAGCGCGGGCGCCGCTCCTCCGCCCGCCCAGTCCCTGCCCCGCCCGGTTCGGCCACGAGGGTCCTCCTCCATCGCGAGTTGATCGCCTTGCGCGGACCGCCCGGCGGGCGCAAAAAGGAACCAATGCGCCGCTTTCCCGGTAGACCTTGTCGTCGGGATGACCGGCTCCGCAATCCGTGCTCCATCGCCCGTGCGGCTCTCTTTCCCTTTCGCCTTCCCTGCACCACCTCGCGCGCAGGGATCCCCCGGATGCGTTTCGCTCCCCTCTCGCCTCGCCCACGATCGCGTCTCCCCCACGCCAGCTTCCTGGCGGCATCGGCGGTGGCCCACGCGATCCTCGTCGTCGCGGTCGCGCGGTCGCATCACCGCACGTACGCCCCGGCGGTGCAGGCGGCGGCACCGCGGCAGGAGGTGGTGTGGATCGACTTCCCCGCTCCGGACGCGGTCGCGCTGCCCGGGCCGGGCGGAGCCGCGGGAAGGACGCAGGCGCCGGGATCGCCGCGCATCACCCCTCGCACGCCGGTGGCGGCACCGACGACAGCGGTGGAGACCAGCGCCGCGCCCGCCGCGAGCCAGGAGACGCCGGGCCCGCCCGCACCGGCCGCCGCGCCGATCCGGCCCTGGAGCGGCGTGCGCGATCCCCGCCTGTACGTGGACCCGCGCAAGCTTCCGCCGCCGCCCGCGCGCCCGGACCACGCGCGGCTGGCGACGGACTTCGCCTCCGCTGTGCGCGCCGACTCCGTGCGCGCGGCCGAGGCTGCGCGGCAGTCGCTCGCGCGGCGGCAGGTCACCGTCTTCGGCCGCCGCGTGACGGTGGGCGGCGACTCCGTGGCCGCCGGGTTCCGCACCGAGGCTATGGAGGCGCGCCGCGACGTGCTGACCATGCCCGGCGACCGCATCATGTGGCAACGCCTGGAGCTGAGCAAACAGGACGGCCAGCAGGCGCGCGACTCCGTTTTCGGCGAGCGCGTCCGCGCGACCCGCGCGCGCAACGACGCGGACCGCCGCCCCTGAACGGGCGCGGCCGCATGGGGTCGCGCGGAGGCCCGGTGCCCCCGCGCGAGCCATGCGGCCGCCGTGCGTTCAGAGCCGTTCCAGCACCTTGGCGGCCGCGCGCAGCGCGCCCGCGACGGCGCGGATGGCGGGGCGCAGCACCTCCGCCGGCGACGGGATGCGGGCGTGCGAGTTGTAGTGCGCGTGGGGGGCCGGCTCCGGCTCGGGCGTCATCACGCCCACGGCGGTGGGGGGAAGCCGGGTCGGTGGCACCAGCGCCCCGCTCGGCTCGGTTTCGGGCGTGAAGTCGTCGCTCATGGTGCCTCCCTGTTCGATTGGTCGTGGCGGTCCGCCCCCCCCGGTACGGCTCCCATCCCCGTCGGTTTCGCGACCCCCCGCCAGCGACGCAAACCGGTGGAGCGGAACTCGGCAGCCGCGCCGTCCGCACAAGGTTTGTTCAACTTGTGCGGATCGGCGATGTAACACAGACTCCGTCAGTCGTATCACGTGTTTCTTTCTTCGCGGATGTCTTCCCGTGCAATCAGTCGAGTTCGCCCGGATCCCGCCCTGGGAGCAGATGCGCGCCCGCGTGGCCGCACACCTGAGCGCGAATCCCTACATCAGGGACGCCGCCGACGCGCCGTCGCTGGAGGCGAGCCGCTTCGGCGTGCGGATGCGCCTGGGTGAGGACGCCGTCTCGGTGATGCGTTTCCAGTGGTACCTCCCGCTGACCGACGAGCGCGCCCTGCGGCTCGCGTCGGACCTGGCGCTCCAGGCCCGCGGCGCGCGCGACGAAGCCGCCGCGTAGCCACCCCGTCCCACCGGGCGGTTTCCCCAACCCCGTTCATCGGGGAGGCAGGACGATGCCCTCGTACGAGTACCTTTGCGACACCTGCGGCCGCACCGCGGACCACCTGCGCCCGCGCGGCGATCGGGACCGTCCGGCGCGTTGCGGCGACTGGGGTTGCAAGGGCCACCTGTCGCTCATCTCCCCCCTGCGCCCCGCCCCCCGGCCGCCGCCCCCCGCGCCCGCTCGCCCCTGAGCCGCGCCGCCGCGAGAGGATGTTGCAAGTGCTGCGGGAAGGCTGGGCGGCTAACGGACGGACGCGGCGTGGCTGAAAGGATGAACGAGCAAAGAGGGTCGCTTCATGGGGAAGCGACCCTCTTTGTCATCTGCTTCGAGCCCAATTCGTTCTTGGCCTCAAGAAGCCTTCCGCATCTCTAAATGCCTGATGATTTGCTTAGACAGACCCTTGGTGATCCTCTGCGGAATCTCGGCATGGGCCGGGTTCTTGGGCAGTGGAGCTTCCTCAACGGTCAAGTGCACAGCCTGCGTATAGCGGTGTCCGATGTCCTGCAAGACGCCGATGTTGATCTCAGCGGCAGCAAGTCCGATGCGCGGTGGCGGGCCCAGTTCTAACCGGAAAATCTCGAACAGATCCGCCAAACCCAAGACGGCCAACCGTGACACAGAGATGTCCTGGCCTACGAACAAAGAGGACCTGATGCGTCCTTCCACTTCGTCCCAGTGTGCAGTCGTTACCGCGCGAACGATGTTCTCCGAGCGGTCGCACTCACGACGCGGCATGCGTATTCGCTCGCAACAACCTCTGCACCAGTTCGGTTAGAGAGGCGCCCGGATAAAACGTCTCCTCGTCACCAGCCTCTAGGTACAACTCGTATCCCCTGGTCGAGAACTCGAGTTCAATCGTATTCTCAGCAACGTCCTCCCACG
>DASVVI010000705.1:0-1553 GCA_036386635.1 Longimicrobium sp. | reverse complement strand
AGCAGGCCTTGCCGCCTTCTCCCCTCGCGCAGCAGGCGATGGCGGGCGATCCGCCCGACGTCCTGCTCGACATCCCCAATCTCTCGGTCGAGCAGCTGTCCATCCAGGTCCGGAATCTTCAGGTCCACATCGCGCTCGATGCGCGGCTTGCCAATTTGCTGAAGCTCACCGCCGGCGCGGATGCGAGCATCGATCAGGTCAAGATCGGCATCAAGGGCGTGCAGGCGACCGCGACTTTGGTGGTGCGGCTCGACAACGTCCGCGCGATCATCGAGCGGACGCTGCAGACGCTGGACAACAATCCGCAGCTGGTGACGCAGCTGCTGTCCACCGTGGACAACACGGTGAACACGGTGGGCGGCGTGGCGAACAACACCGTGGGTGCGGTTGGCGGCATTGCGTCGAGTGCGCTGCGCACCGGCGCAGTGCTCGATCTCGCCCGGAGCGGGCTGACCGAGGTCTCGCGCACGGTGAACGGCACCGGCGGGACGGTGCGGCGCGTACGGGACACGGCCGGGCAGTTGCTCGAAGTGGTGACCGACACGGCAGGCCGCGTCGTTTCCTCGCGAAGGGTTACGCAGTAAGACTGAATCCTCCCCCAGCTTTCTGGGGGAGGGGGACCGCACGAAGTGCGGTGGAGGGGCCGAGCGAAGCGAGGATGCCTACGGCTCCGGCTTCGCCTGCGCCGCCCCTCCACCAGCCTTCGGCTGGTCCCCCTCCCCAGCAAATGCAGGGGAGGATTTTAGAGGGGGGCGGAGATGGCGCGCATCACGGGGTTAGGCGGTGTTTTCTACAAGGTGGCGGACACCGAGGCGACGGCGCGGTGGTATCGGGAGACGCTTGGGCTTGGCGGCGAGTGGGGGATCATGTTGCCGTGGAAGGCGGAGCCCGGTGCGGCCGAGGCGTATAGCCTGCTGTCGGCATTCAAGGGGGATAGCGACTATTTCGCGCCGAGTGCGGCGGGGTTCATGGTCAATCTTCGGGTGGACGATCTTGATGCGATGATCGCTCAGCTCGAGGCCAAGGGGGTGGAAATCCTTGGGCGGCAGGATGAGGATTACGGCAATTTCGCGTGGATCATGGACTGCGACGGGGTGAAGCTGGAGCTTTGGCAGCAGAAGGGGCCGGCGCCCGGCTGAACTGCAGATACGGTGACAGCCCTCCGACACAAGTTTGCGCTTTAAACGCGCTGCCGTTCCGGTAATATGAACCGAGTCTCCTGGGGGAGGGGGTTTTATGCTCCGATTCGCGTTCGTCTACTTGGCGTTCATGCTGGTGGGACTTACGTTTCCAGCACACGCTAATAGGCTGGAGATAAAGGCGCCGCATAATGATGCGGCGACTTCTGAAGCCGCTGTAACGATCATGGGTGAGACGGATTTAGCCATTCCGTACGTCGAGTTGACGAACAATGGCGATTCTGCGGGACAGGTCCCTGTGATCGGCGGCCGCTTCCAGTTGAGCAACTTCAATTTGTTGCCGGGAGCCAATCTGATTGAAGCTTCAGCCAATGGCATACAGGCGCGCCTGCTTCTGTTCAGGATCATGAATGT
>DASVVI010000704.1:0-3201 GCA_036386635.1 Longimicrobium sp. | reverse complement strand
CAACAACAGCACAAAGTCCGCCTTCGCGGACTCGGCGAGAAGGTCTCCGCCTCTCCGCCCCGACCCCCGTCGTTCCACCGCCATCCGTAGGGGCCGACCTGCGTGTCTGCCCTGCCCCGCCCGACCTCGATCACCGGCATTCGCCCCGTTCCGTCGCCGCGCGATCCCACCGCCCTGCGTCACCGCAACCCGTAGGGGCGCGATTTATCGTGCCCGTGTCCCGCGTTGCGCCGCCCCAGATCGAACACGCAGACCCGTTCTTGTAGGGGCAGCCCCGCGTGGCTGCCCGTGCCCTGCGCATGTTCGCGATCCGGCCACGGGCACCTATGCAGCGTGGTATGCGGAACGGCGGCGCTTCGCGAGAGTACCGAACGCATCACCCTCACAAGCATCGCTGTGGAAGCTGAATCAATGATCGTCACCTCGCAAACTCCCGAGCTGGAGCCGGTGCTCGAACTGCTCCGCGGCCGGCGCGTCGTGGTGCTGGCGGGGGCGGGGTGCAGCACGGAGTCCGGCATCCCCGACTACCGGAGCCCGGAGAACATCCAGCGCACCCGCACGCCCATCCAGTACCAGGAGTTCGTGCGCAGCGAGGCGGCGCGCGTGCGCTACTGGGCGCGCAGCACGGCGGGCTGGGCACGCATCGCCTCAGCGCGGCCGAACGCGGCGCACCAGGCGCTCGCGCGGCTCGAGGAGGGCGGCGTCGTGCGCGGGATCATCACGCAGAACGTGGATGGCCTCCACCAGGCGGCCGGCAGCCGGCGCGTCGTGGAGCTGCACGGCTCGCTGGCGTGGGTGCGCTGCCTGTCGTGCGGCCGCATCACCCCGCGCGACGAGCACCAGGAGCGGCTTCGAGCGCTGAACGCGGAGTGGATGGACGGCCTGCGTGGCATCGAGGTGGCGCCCGATGGGGATGCGGAGCTTTCCGCATCCGTCGTGGAGAGCTTCCGCGTGCCTGCCTGCGAGGCGTGCGGCGGCGTGGTGAAGCCGGACGTCGTCTTCTTTGGCGAGAACGTCCCCGGGGAGCGCGTGCAGGACGCATGGGGTCTCTTCGAAGAGGGCGACGTCCTCCTGGTGGCCGGTTCGTCGCTCACCGTGTACTCCGGGCGCCGCTTCATCTATCGCGCCGAGAAGGAGGGCGTCCCTATCGCCATCATCAACATCGGCCCCACCCGCGCCGACGACCTCGCCGCAGTCAAGGTGGAGGGGAGGCTCGGGAGCGTGCTTCCCGGCATCGCGGACGCGCTCGTGCTTTAGCGCGGCTTCGCACGAGAACCTTGCGCGAGCTGCGTGTGCACTGTACTACTACTGCACACTCTTCTCGTCTCGATCCATACAGCATGTTCACACGTCCAAATCCCGGCTCAGGCGTGCCGATCTACCTGCAGCTGATGCAGCAGATCCGCCACGCGCTGGAAACGGGCGCGCTGCGGGCTGGAGACCAGCTTCCCGGCATCCGCGTGCTGGCGGAGGCGCTGGTGGTGAACGCGAACACGGTGGCGAAGGCGTACCGTGAGCTGGAGCACGAGGGGGTGCTGGAGCTTCGGCACGGCGCCGGTGCGTTCGTCGCCGAGCTCGCGCCGCACCCGGTGGACACGGACCGCGTGGCGCAGGCGCAGCCGATGGTGCGCGAGCTGGTGGAGGAGCTGGCCGCGCAGGGCTTCGACGAGGCGGAGATCCGGCGCCTGGTGGAGGCGGAGCTGGCCCGGCGGTTCGGCGTAGGCACTTCCCTTCCCCACCTGGCGAGAACCCGATGAAGAACGCACCCGTGATCGAGACGCGCGGCCTCGCCAAGCAGTACGGCAGCTTCGGCGCCGTGAAGGGGCTGGATCTACGCGTGCCGTCCGGCACCATCAGCGGCTTCCTGGGGCCGAACGGAGCCGGCAAGAGCACCACCATCCGCATGCTGCTGGGGATGGTGCGCCCCTCCGGCGGCACGGCGACGGTGCTGGGCCACCGGGTGGACGACCCGCGCGAGAGCCTGGAGATCCGCAGGCGCGTGGGGTACGCGGGCGAGGACAAGCGGCTGTACGACTACATGAACGCGGCGCAGATCATCCGCTTCACCCGCTCGTTCTTCCCTGGCTGGCGCGCGGACCTGGAGCGGAGGCTGCTGGCCGACTTCAGGCTGCCGCTGGACCGCCGCATCAAGAAGTTCTCCAAGGGGATGCGCACGCAGCTCGCCCTGCTCCTGGCCATCTGCCGCGGCGGCGAGCTGCTGATCCTGGACGAGCCCACCGAGGGGCTCGATCCGGTGATGGCGGAGCGGCTCCTGGAGGTGCTGGTGGGGCTCGCGGCGGAGGGGACGACGATCTTCTTCTCCTCGCACCAGATCGCGGAGGTGGAGCAGATCGCCGAGCACGTGTTCATCATCGACGGCGGGCGGCTGCTGGTGGACGACGCGCTGGAGCACATGCGTGAGGAGTACCGGCGCGTGGACTTCGTCTTCGATGCGGGCGTGCCGCAGGAGGTGCGCGCGGGGCTGACGGTGCCGGGGGTGGAGCGCGTCACCGTCAGCGGCCGCACGGCGAGCGTGTTCGTGAGCCAGAACGTGGACCACGTCGTCCACCGCGGCCGCGCGCTGCACGCCACGGCGGTGGACGTGGTTCCCATCGGGCTCAAGGACATCTTTCTGGAGAGCCTCAAGAGCGCGCGGAGGACGGATGCTCTGGTATAGGGCCTGGCTGGAGACGCGCGCCCGCTTCCTGACCGGTGCGGTCCTCGTCAGCGCGGTGACGCTGTTCTTCGTCGTGGCGCATCCGTTCATGATCGCGCAGTGGCAGTCGGACCTGGTGCTGCACCCCGACTGGCCGGAGCCGCACTGGTTTCGCCGCGCACTGGGCGACTATCCGTTCTTCCTCTGGCACTTCCTCTTCGCCGAGCTGCTGCAGAACGCGTGGGTGCTCTCCGCCGTGCTGCTGGGGCTGGGCGGAATCGCGCGCGAAGCGGTCCAGGGCACGGCGGGGTTCACCCTCTCGCTGCCGGTCACGCGGCGCAGGCTGCTGGCGGTGCGCACCGCGGTGGCGAGCGGCGAGCTGGTGGTGCTGGGCTTCCTCCCCGCGATCATCCTTCCGCTGGGCTCCGCGGTGTCGGGGCGCGCGTACCCGCCGGGGGCAGGGCTCGCGCACGCCGCCATCATGGTGGCAGGCGGATTCGGGTTCTTCGGCCTGACGGTGCTGCTCTCATCGGTTATGCGCGACG
>DASVVI010000703.1:0-13536 GCA_036386635.1 Longimicrobium sp. | reverse complement strand
CTCCGCGCGCGTGGCGGAGTCCAGCACGGCGCCGGCGTAGAGCTCGGTGGCCCATCGCGCCAGGTCGCGCGGCGTGGAGGCCATCCCCCCGCCCGTCCACTCGAACTGCGGGTTGATGGCGAAGCGCCCGTCCGCCCCGATCATCGCGTCCGTGCCGCCGAACGGGTTGCCGGCTCCGGCGTACCCCTGCGCGAGCCCCGGCAGCACCCGCCGGTCGGAGGGGATGGTCTCGCGCAGCCGCAGCGGGCGCAGGAAGCGGCGGGTGACCTCATCGTAGTAGGTGCGCCCGGTGATCCGCTCCATGATCATCCCCAGGACGATGTAGTTGGTGTCCGAGTAGTCCCACCCCTGCCCCGCCGCGAAGGGTGCCCGCTCGCCGAGCACGTACGCCACCAGCTCCTCCGGCCGCCAGACGCGGTCCCGATCGGCGGTGAGGGCGCGGGTGAACTCGTCCTTGAACTCGTAGCGCATCACCCCGCTGCTGTGGTTCATCAGCTGACGCACGGTGATGGTGCGCGCGTTGGGCAGGCGGTCGAACCAGGGCTCCTGCCCCAGGTAGCGTGAGATAGGTGCGTCCAGCTCCAGCCGCCCCTCCCGCACGAGCTGCAGCGCAAGCGCCGCCGCATACGTCTTTCCCACGCTCCCCTGCAGCAGGAGGTGCGCGGGCGTGAGCGCAACCCGCCGCGTCGTGTCCGACCACCCCGCCGCGATCCCGAACGCCGGCCCGCCGACGAACGCCACCCCCACCGAAAGCCCGGGGTACCCGCTCACCCCGTACAGCGAATCCACCACCGGCCGCAGCCGCGCCTCCCACGCCGCCGGCGACGGCCCCGCCCCGGCTCCGCGCGCACTGACGCACCCCGTGCACAGCAGAAGCGCGCACAGCAGCATCAGCGCGATGGGCCGAAAGGAGGGTCGGGTCGATGGAGGTCGCATCGCCGTGGTTGCGTGAGGGGTGATCGTTCAGGCGGGCGTGTGCGTGTACAACCTGCGCGTTCCGGGCTGGTGAAGCCAGCCCGCGTCAGCAACCTTCAGGGGCGCCGCGCGATCCGCGCCGCCCAGCTCATACCCGCTCCACGACCATGCGCTACGCCCTGATCTCCGACATCCACGCCAACCTCCGGGCACTGGAGGCCGTCCTCGCCCACATCGGCGAAGCGGACGCGCTCTACCACCTGGGCGGCCTGGTGGGATACGCGCCCTGGCCCGATGAGACGATGGCGTTGCTGCGGGATCACGGCGTGCCCGGCGTGGCGGGGAACTACGACTCCACCGTCGCCGCGGACTACAAGCGCGGCGGCTGCCGCTACGAGGACGCGCGCCAGGAGGATCTCTCGCACCTGAGCTACGCTTGGACGCGAGCCGGCACCTCGGCCGCGACGAAGCGCGCGCTCGCGGCGCTCCCCTTTCCGCATTGACCTGCGCCCGCTTGGCGGGCACGCGTCGGGGCCGCGCGTCGAGCTGGTACACGGCACGCCCACCCTCAACATGCTCTACTGGACGGAGGACTGCGACGACGCCTTCTGCCGTAAGATGGCCGCACATGCTTCCCTGGCGGCGGACGACGTGATGCTTCGGCTACACCCACAAGCCGTGGCACCGTATGGTGGACGGCACCCACTTCATCAACACCGGCTCCGTAGGCCGCCCCAAAGACGGCGACTGGCGCGCCGACTATGTTCTGCTTGACATAGGGGAGGGCGATGTGCGCGCCGAGTTCATCCGCGTAGAGTACGACCTTGAGCGCGCCATGGACGGCGTCCGCCGCAGCGACCTGCCGGATGAGTTCGCAGAGTACCTGCACATGGGCGGAAAGTTATGAAGGCGACCCATACAGTTCCGCCACCAACTGTTTGCTCGCCAGACTTTATAGCTGCGGCAGATTACGCATTACTGGCAAGTGCTTGCTTAAGCAGGGCGGCAAGGCCATTCAACTGCGTAGGCTCATTCTGAAGTAACCACCTCGTGATCTCAACCGAATGACGTGTCTTCCGGAACTCCACGCGTTGTCCTGACAACTGGTCAAATAAAGCAGTCAGCATCCGCGGCGCGTTGACCTCTTCAATCCATAACTCCAAAGTTTGCTGCGGCTCCGCCGTCTTGCACCAGTTTCGATCATACCTGTGTCTGTCTAGCCACTCGGTGACTGTTGTGGGTGAAATTGCCTCGCTGAGATCTGCGCCGAGCACTTCCGCTATAGCAGCCGGATGAATTAGGTAGTTCTCATATGATCGCCGCTCGAGGAAATACACAGCCGCCCCGCTTCGCGTCGCGAAATCCCTCCGGTCCTCCTCTTTCCTCAACTCCCGATCCAAGATAAAGCCGATGGCGGGGGGAAGTAGCCCCGGACCTCCGCTCAGCCTGCGATACACATCAAACACGAGTTCAGCGTGCCGCCCTTCGAGTTCGCCCGTACTAGCAACGCCGAGAATCACCGTTCCTAGAGACGGCAGCTTTAACATTTGCCGCGCGATCAAGGGGAAGCACATCTCCTCCGTCTTCCCCTCCACCCACAGGATTGAGTCGGCCCCGAACACATCAGAAAGCCTCGCCCCAATGTCGGTGAGCAGCGCTTCAAGCTCGTTCCTCTCACCCTTGCTGATCGGGTGCAACTTGCTTTCGGCACCCTCCTTCTTAATCAGCGTGATCGTGTTCGGCTCCGCAGCTGCAATGATGGTTGGGGAGTGTGTCGCTACAATGAATTGGTGTTGTGGGTGCTCACGAAGTACTTCGATCAGCTTTCTTGCAGCGCCGGGGTGTAGAAAAGACTGCGGCTCGTCGATTACGATCGTCTGCGGGTGGTCGGATCCAAGCGTTACCGCCAGTATCGCGAGTACTTGGCTGATCCCTGTCCCACTTTCTGAAAGCAGCAGAGCAAGGTCTTCACGTCCCTCGATGCCGTGTGGCCAAACCAAGATCTCTACTGAATTTTCTCCAACTACGGGGCGTAAAGAGATATGTTCGACATGAGGGAAAATCAACCGGACATATCGATCAAACATATTGCGGAGGAACGGATTGCTCTGAATTGCCAGGAGAACTTCAGGAAGGTTGCTGGCATCAGCTTTGAGTATTATATCGGAACCAAATGTTGAGCGTCCCGCGTTCAACCTTTCTGCGCGAAATCGGAATATGCGGGATTTTAAATACCTGCCGATCGCAGAGGAGAATTGCTGCTGCCAATTCCCCGACGTGTACTGACCGCTTGAGTGAAATCGTTCACCATTCCAGTGCACCCCTAGTTGCATAAAATTTTCCTGTGCCGGTTCGAATGCGTTTAGTTTCGCATGGATGAAATCGCTCGAATAGTATGTCGCGGAAAAGATGTTCTCGTCGAGTATGTTGTTGTTGAAGGCTTCTACCATAGCATTGCGTGACTCGGGTGTCGTGTTAGGATCCCCTGGGAGTGAAAAGTTGTGTGAACTCAAGATCGCTTCCATCAACTCCGTACGCGAGAGGCTAAACTGAATTTGAGCGCGTGAAACAAAGTCCTTCGGACCCGCGCGCCTGGGACGGCTGATCAAGCTCCTGTGCGCATTGTCGGTAAACTGTAATCCGATGACTTCCAGCATCGCCGTTTTACCCATGTCGTTCGCGCCGACAATGCAGTTGAACCCCGACGAGAGTTTGATCTCAGTGGGCTCATGGTAACTCTTGTAGTTCTCGATTATAACGCTTTCAATCCGCATCGAATTTACTTCGCTAGTAAGGGGTGGCAAATCATGTCCGGGCGTGGCTACACCGTCGCCCCGCCGCAGCTCGAGCCGGCGCCGGCCGTGCAGCCGAAGCAGTGCGGCCCCAGCACGATCTCGCGGTTGGCGAGGGCGGCCAGGTCGAAGTCGAAGATGGTGCGCGGGGCGGCGGGGTGCACCGGCAGGTCGAGCATCTGATTGAAGTCGCAGTCGTACAACGTGCCGTCATAGCCCACCGAGAGCGTGTTGCGGCACATCACGCCCGTGGCCGCGGCGGGATTGAACGCGGTCACCAGCCGCTCCATGTAGGCGTCCAGCGCGCCGCCCTCCTCCAGGAACTCCAGGAAGCGCGAGACGGGCATGTTGGTGATGGTGTAGAGCGAGCTGAACTCGACGTCGTACAGCCGCGCCATCTGCCGCTTCCACTCCGCCTCCAGCATCCCCTGGCTGCCGGGGAGAAAGGTGCCGACCGGGTTGGTCACCAGGTCCAGCAGGAGCCCCGTCCCCGGCTTGCCGTAGCCGAGGGCGTTGAGCTGCTGGAGCGCCGCGATGGACTGCTCGAAGACGCCGTCGCCGCGCTGCGTGTCCGTCCCCTTTTGCCGGTAGTGCGGGAGGGAGGCGACGACGTGCACGCGGTGCTCGGCAAAGAACTCGGGGAGGTAGCGGTAGTTGGGGAGCTGGGTGATGGTGAGGTTGCACCGGTCCATCACGTGCTTCCCCGCGGCGGATGCGCGGCGCACGATCTCGCGCCAGCGCTTGTGAAGCTCGGGCGCGCCGCCGGTGATGTCGAGCGTGGGGATGGAGCTCCCCTCGATCACCTCCAGGCAGCGGTCGACCACGGCGTCGCTCATCATCTCGGTGCGGTCCGGGCCGGCGTCCACGTGGCAGTGGCGGCAGGTCTGGTTGCACTTGCGCCCCACGTTGATCTGGAAGACGTCGATCCCGGTGGCGCGGAGCGGAAACAACCCGGCCTCGCCGAGCGCATCCTCGAACGCCCGCGCGACCGGCACCCCCGCCAGCACCTGCTTCTGGCGGCGGGTGGAGGCCAGCTCGGCCTGGCGCTTCTGGAGGGTCGGGAGGACGCGGGACATGGCGGGGCCGGTGAATGCGTAAAGGACGGCGAAAAAGTGCGCTAGTGCGTGAGTGCGTTAGTGCGTTTGGATAAGAGCGCACTCACGCACTAACGCACTCACGCACTTGCTGTTACATCCCAAGCCGGTCCGCGTGGTTCCGCATCTGCAGGCCGTGCACCAGCGATGCGCCGCCGCGGATGGCGGCGGCCACGTGGACGGCTTCGGTCATCTGCTCGGTGTCGGCGCCCTTTTGCAGGCAGTCGCCCGTGTAGGCGTCGATGCAGTACGGGCACTGGACCGCGTGCGCCACGGCGAGGGCGATCAGCGACTTCTCGCGCTGCGTGAGAGCGCCCTCGGCGAAGACGGCGTTGTACCAGGCGAAGAACTTCTCCGCCAGCTCGGGCGCGTCTTTGCCGATCTCCGGAAAGCGGGCCAGGTCCTGCGCGTCGTAGTAGCCGGGAGCGTGCGTGTGCATCGTCGGATCGCCTGGTTGAGTTGCGGATCGGGCGCAGGGCAGGAACCCCTCCCCCACCGGGCACGTGGGGAAGGGGACCGTGGTCCTGCCCAAGGTACGACAGCGCCGTCGCGGTTGGATCTGCGTCAGCGGAGGTGCGCGCGGGCCTCGGAGGCGCGCTGCTGGAGCACGTCCACCGCAATTTTCGTCTCACGAACGAGGACCAGCGTCCCGGTCACCAGCCCGCCCACGCCCAAGAGCCCAACGACCAGCGCCACTACTTCAAGCGGCAGGGCGACGGAGGCGGGGAAGAGCGGGGTCAGCACGGCGCCCATAAGCGACAGGAAGGCCGCCGCCGCGAAGCCGCCCAGCGCCACGTAGAACGAGCGCAGCGCGTGGAGCAGCATCAGCGCCCGCCGCTCCGTCGCCGCCAGCTCGCGCACCTCGCCGGGGTGCGGGGTGGAGCCGGTCTCGCCCGCCTTCTCCAGCTCCGAGGTCATGATGCGCGCGCGGTCCACGGCGCGCGCCAGGCGGTTGCTGGTGCTCATGATGAGCACGGAGCACGCGTTGGTGAGCACCGCCGGCGCCACGATCAGCGTCAGCGCGGCAAAGGGGTTGGGGATCGCCTGCACTATCCGTTTTCCTTGAGCCGCCGCACGTAGGCGCGGATGCGGGCGGCGTTGGCGCCCACGTCGCTCCGTCCCACGCGCGACACGGAGCGCACGTCCACCCGCGCGATCCCGGACGCGGGCATCACGCGGATCACCACGTCGTCCCTGAACCCCCACCACCCGGTGATGGCGGTCGCCTCGATGCGGCTCTCGTCGCGCTCGGCGGCCACGATCTCCCATCCCATCTCGCGCGCGGCCCGCAGCGCCTGCCCGTACGCGGAGTCGGGGGTCATGGCGAGCATCACGGGCTGCACGTCCTTGTACGCCTCCGTCTGCAGCCGCGCGATGGAGTCGCCCTCGTAGGCCGGCGGGTTGGTGGCGCCCGTCTGCTCGCGCAGGGGCAGCGTGGCAATGAGCGGCGGCGGGTTGCGCGTGTCGGTGCTGATGTCGTGGATGGGCGGCAGGCCGCGCGCCTTCACCAGGAAGCTGTACGGCACCAGGAACGCCCCCGCCGCGATCCCCAGCGCCAGGATCGAGGGAAGCACCCCGCGCCTGTGCCCCCGCACCAGTATCAGCGCGATGACGGAAAAGAGCGCCGCGGGTACCGCCAGATACGCGCCCCACCGCATCAGCTGGAACCCGGTGCTGAAGTGCCAGAAGCCCAGCCGCGTTCCGGGTCCGGCCAAGAGCACCAGCAGCCCCGCCACCATCGCGGTGGCGAGCGCGACTGCCGCCATCGGGTTGCCGCGCAGCGGGGGACGGTCGTTGATGAGATCTGCGTCTCGCATGGAACTCGGGGGAAAAAAGGTGCGTGAGTGCGTTAGTGCGTGAGTGCGTCTTCTTCTGTCATCCTGAGAGAGCCGCCCGACGGATTCCTACGGTGCGCCGTACTCCTGCGGCGATCGAAGGATCTAGCCCGCGAGGCAGGAGGACGGCGGTACACCACGGGCCTCTCGCCACGCGCAGTAGATCCTTCGCTCCGCGCCAGAGGGTGGAGCACGGGCATGGGCAGAGTGGCGCGTCGCTCAGGATGACAAAACGTTCAAGTGCCTCGCCAGTGCGCCGCCCCCCAACGCACTCACGCACTAACGCACTAACGCACTTCTGTTCCTCCTCCGATGCCGCACCTTCTTCACCACCACCGGCATCACCGACAACACCCCCAGCAGCGTGAACGACAGGAGCACGGTCGTGGAAAGCAGGTCGCGCGCGGAGTGGATGCGGAGGAGCGACTCGCCCAGGTTCACGAAGACGAAAGAGCCCGGGAGGATGCCGATCGCCGTGGCCACCACGAAGGTGCGCGTGCTGACCGGGGTGAACGCCGGCACCAGGTTCATCAGCCAGAACGGAAAGATGGGCACCAGGCGCACGAAGAGGAGGTAGTTGAAGGCGTCCGCCTCGAATCCGCGCGAGAGCCGCTGCAGCCGCGGCCCCATCCGCCGCCGCGCCGCGTCCGCGAAGAGGTAGCGGGCGGAGAGGAAGGCCGCCGTCGCCCCCACCGTGGCGGCGACGATGACGACGGCTGCACCCACCCACCGCCCGAAGAGGAAGCCGACGGCGAGCGACATCAGCACCCCGCCTGGAAAGGAGAGGGCGGTCGCCACCGCGTACACCACCAGCGTCGCCACCAGCATCGCCACGAAGTGCCGCGCCTTGAAGGCGAGCAGTTCGTCGCGGTGCTCCTTGAGCGTCTCGAAGCTCAGGTAGCGCGGCCCGCCCAGCGCAAAGAACGCCCCCAGCCCGCCCAGGAGGACGGCCGCCAGCACCCACTTCTTCCACGGCCTGCGCCTCGGCCCCCGCTCCGCGCGCGGCGGGCTGGGGAGGGCGGCTGCGGCGGGGCGGGAGGGTCGCATGCAGGTCGGCTCCGTGGCATGGGGGCACCGATGAATGTAGCGGCCCCGCTCCGCGCCGCAACGGACACGGCGGCACGCCGCTCGCGGCACTCCGCTCGCGGCACTCCGCCGGCCGGCATCCGTCCATCCTTTGCGCACGCCCCATGTCGACACCCAGCAGCGACCAGCACCACCGCCTCGCCGACGGCCACGGACCCATCCCCGTGGCCGTGGTCACCGTCAGCGACTCGCGCACCCCGGAGACCGACACCAACGGCATCTGGCTGCGCGAGCAGATCGAGGCGGCGGGCCACACCCCCGCCGGCTACCTCCTGATCCGCGACGAGCCACTCGCGGTGGAGCGCGCGCTGGAGGAATCGCTCGCGCGGGTGGTGATCTTCAACGGCGGCACCGGCATCGCGCCGCGCGACACCACCTACGACGTCCTGAGCCGCCGCATCGAGCGTCCCATCCCCGGCTTCGGCGAGCTGTTCCGCATGCTGAGCTGGAAGCAGGTGGGCGCCGCCGCCATGCTCTCGCGCGCCACGGCCGGGGTCATCGGCGGCCGCGTGGTCTTCTCCCTCCCCGGCTCCCACGCCGCCGTCCGCCTCGCCTGGGAGCGCCTCATCGCCCCCGAGCTCCGCCACATCGCGTGGCTCGTGGAGGGGTAAAAAGAACAGAAAAGCCTCACACAGAGAACGCAGAGGGACTGCGAGCCGCAGAAACCACCTTGGTTGTTGATCATCCCAACTCCTGGCACTACATTGTGTGCACACCTGTGCACGGAGGTACGCATGGCCAGCCGCGCCCGCGGAATTCGCCTGAGCGAAGGGTTGGAGCGAGAGATCGAGCGAGATGCCCAGCTCCGCGGGCAGTCGTTTACCTCGACCACCAGCGAGATGCTGTTCGAAGCGGTTCGGATGCGCCGCGTTCCGGGGGTCGTGTTCACGGACGGCCCGGCGGGACGCCGAGCTACCATCGCGGGTACGGGCCTGGACGTGTGGGAGGTAATCGCTACCTGGAAGGATGTGGGCGAGCAGTGGACCGCCCTGCGCGAGAGCTACGAATGGCTTACCGATTTCCAGCTCCGTTCCGCCGTCGCGTACTACAAGATCTACCCGCAAGAGATCGACGCGCGTCTGGCTGTCGAGGAGCGTTGGACGCCGGAACGCATGGAGAGCGAACTGCCGTTCCTCGCGCCGCGCCGCGAGCGGTAGTCCATGCGTTACCTGCTCGACGAGGATCTGCCGGGGTCCGCGGCGGAGATCGCTCGCGGGTTGGGCCTGGATGCCACGAGCGTGCACGAGATCGGGCGCCGCGGACTCTCTGATCCGGAGCAGTTCCAATTCGCGATGGACGAGGGCCGCATCGTCGTGACACGCAATCGCGACGACTTCCGCCGGCTGGTCGTTGCCGCGTTTGAAGCATCCGCGCTATCACCGGGGGTGCTCGTGGTGCCGCGTTCGCTCCCCAATACGGCTCCCGCCCGCATCGCGCACGCATTGCAGCGCTGGCATGATGACCAGCTGCCCTTTGGCGATCCGGGATTCTGCTTCTTCGCGTTCCTATCCTGAGAAGAACAATCACACAGAGGACGCAGAGGGAACCGCAAGCCGCAGAGACCCCCTCTGCTGTTCTTGCTGTTCCCTCTGTGGCTCTGTGTGAGGCGCGGTTTACGATGCTTGCTAGGCGCCGCGGACCGGGAGGGTGAAGAGGAAGGTGGCGCCCTCGCCCTCGACGCTCTCGACCCAGATGCGGCCGCCGTGTGCTTCCACGATGCCGCGGGCGATGGAGAGGCCCAGGCCGATGCCGCGGCGGTCGGTCTTGCCCGCCTGCCAGAAGCGCCCGAAGACGCGCGGGATCTGGTCCGCCGGGATGCCGGGGCCGGTGTCCGCGACGGAGATGCGCAGCTCGTCCGCAAGGAGCTGGGCGCCCAGCGTGATGCGGCCGCCCGCCGGCGTGAACTTGACCGCGTTCCCCACCAGGTTCGAGATCACCTGCAGCACGCGCGACGAGTCCAGCGGAATGCGCGGGAGCTCGTCGGCGATCTGCGCTTCGAAGGTGATGGAGCGCGCGGCGGCGAGGGGCGCCATCATGGCCGAGGCCTCGCGCAGCACCGCGCCCGGACTCTCGGTGCTGAGGTCGAGCGCCAGCTTCCCGCTCTCCATGCGGGTCACTTCCAGCAGGTCCTGGATGAGCTGGTTCATCCGGTCCGTGGTGCGCAGCATCATGTCCATCGGCTTGCGATGGGCGGGCGCCACGTCGTCCGCCATGAGCTGCGCGGCCATGCGGATGGTGCTCAGCGGGTTGCGGAGGTCGTGCGCCACCACGCCCAGGATCTCGTCGCGAGCGCGCGTCGCCTGCAGGGCGTCGTGGTAGAGCTGCGCGTGCTCCACCGCCACCATGATGCGCCGCGCCAGCTCCTCGGCCAGCCCCAGGTCGTCGGCGTCCAGGGTGCGGCCGGAGCCGGCGGTGACCAGCGTGACACCGCCCATCACCTCGCCCGCCGCGACCATCGGCACGCTCGCCACGGAGCGCGGGGCCAGGCGGCGAAGGATCTCGCGCTGCGCATCGTCGTCGCCGGCGTCGGGGCCCAGCTCGGATGCGACGTCGGCCACCAGGAGGAACTGGCCGCTGGTGCACCCCTTCACCAGCGGGTGGCTGCGCGGCACGGTTCCGCCCCACAGCCCGTCGCCGCCGGCCAGTAGCTGCTCCTGCTCCGGGTCCGCGTGCGCGTAGGCGATCCGCTCGCTCTGGCCGTCGCCGTCCATCATCTCCACCACCACGTAGTCGGCCAGGCGGGGGACGGCCAGGCGGGCCACGGTGGAGAGCATGGCGCGGTACTCGAACGACGAGCTCAGCACGCGGCTCGCCTCGGCCAGAAAGGCGGCGCGCGCCTCCGCGGCTTCGGCGCGCGCGCGGGCGGCGCGCTCGCCCAGGTGCAGGAAGCGCGTCGCCAGCAGGTTGCGGATGCGCAGCACCACCTCCACCGCGTCCAGCGGCTTGGTGAGGAAGTCGCTCGCCCCCTCCGAAAGGGCGCGCAGCTTCGTCTCGGAGGTGACGTCCGCCGTCAGGACCAGGATGGGG
Source organism: Longimicrobium sp. (assembly GCA_036386635.1). GTDB lineage: Bacteria > Gemmatimonadota > Gemmatimonadetes > Longimicrobiales > Longimicrobiaceae > Longimicrobium. The sequence goes on along the minus strand of DASVVI010000703.1, from coordinate 2,787 downwards.
AAGTAGTCGCTCGCCGGGATGCTGGCGCGCAGCTGCCGCATCACCCCGAAGCCGTCCACGTACGGCATGTGGAGGTCCAGCAGGAGGATGTCCGGGCACTTGGCCTCGAACAGCTCCGGCACCTGGCGCGGGTCGGTGGTCAGCGTGACGTTCTCGAAGCCGTCGAAGCGGAGGAACTCTTCCAGCAGCTCCAGGTTTGCCCGCTCGTCGTCCACCACCAGGATGGCGGCGTCCTCCACGGTGCGTGGGGTCACGGCTGGTCTCCCCGCTCGGCGAGGGTGCGGTCGACGGTCTCCATGAAGCGGTCCAGGTCCAGGGGCTTGGTCATGTACTCGTGCGCGCCGGCGGCGCGCAGGCGCTCCACCTGCCCCGGCGTGGCGTCCGCGCTGATCACCACCACGGGCGTGTCGCGGGTGCGGGGGTCCGAGCGCAGGCGGCGCAGCACGTCGCCGCCGCTCATGTCCGGAAGGTGCAGGTCCAGCAGGATCAGGTCGGGCGCGTGCTCCCACGCCAGGTCCAGCCCCATCCGCCCCTGCATGGCCGAGAGGAGGGTGATCTCCGGCCGCGAGGAGAGGAGCGACTCCACCAGCGTCAGGTTGGCCAGGTTGTCTTCCACGTAGAGAAGGGTGGCCGGCGGGCCCTCGTACTCCTCCGTGTGCGCCTCGCGCGGGGCGGGCGCGGGCTGCGGAAGCCGGCTGCTGGGGTCGTCCGCCACCGGCAGCTCAAGCCAGAAGGTGCTGCCGCGCCCCGGCTGGCTCTCCGCCGTCAGCGAGCCGCCCATCGCCTCGGCCAGGCGGTGCGACAGGGCGAGGCCCAGCCCCGTTCCCTCCACCCCCGTCTCCTCCGCGCCCAGCCGCGCGAAGGGGACGAAGAGCTCCTCCATCCGCTCCGGGTCGATGCCGCGCCCGGTGTCGTGCACCCCGATGCGCAGCCGGCCGTCCGCCTCCTGCCAGGTGACGCGCACCGAGCCGCCGGGGCGGTTGTACTTGACGCCGTTGGAAAGGAGGTTGAGGAGCACCTGCGCCAGCCGCTGCCGGTCCGCGCGCACCCAGCGCCCGGGCGCCTCGGGCGGATCGGAGACCCTGCACGCGGTTTGCGCGGCGAGGGGGCGGATCAGGTTGACGGCCTCGCTGAGCGCCGCGTCCAGCCGCACCGGCTCCAGCGAGAGCGGCTGGCGGTCGCTCTCGATGCGCGCGATGTCGAGCACCTCGTTGATCAGGTTCAGGAGGTGGCGTCCGGCCCGCAGGATCTGGTCCACGGACTTCTGCTGGTCGGGCGTCGGGTTGCGGCGCTCCAGGAGCTGCGCGAAGCCCAGGATGGAGTTCATGGGCGTGCGCAGCTCGTGGCTCATGCGGCTCAGGAACTCGCTCTTGGCCTGGTTGGCCGTCTCCGCCGCCTCGCGCGCCCGCTCCGCCTCGGCGCGCGCCTGCTCCAGCGCCTCCTCCGCCCGCTTGCGCTCGGTCACGTCGCGCGAGTTGACGATCACCCCTTCTTCGGCCCCCGTGCGCAGGAGGGTGGTGCCCACCGACTCCACGTGGCGCCAGCTGCCGTCCTTGTGGAGGAAGCGGAAGGCGGCCGAGCGCGTCTCGCCCGGGTTCGTGGCCACGGCGGTGAGCGCCTCCACCACCGCCGGCGCGTCCTCGGGGTGCACCAGCTCGAAGGCGTTGCGCCCCTCCAGCTCCTGGGGAAGGAAGCCGAAGAGCCGCTCCACCGCCGGGCTCTGGTACTTCATCACCCCGGCGGTGTCCAGGATCGTCACCAGGTCCGACGCGTTCTCGATGACGGCGCGGAAGTGCTCCTCGCTGCGCCGCAGCGCCTCCTCGGCCCGCTTGCGCTCGGTGACGTCGCGGGCGTTCACCACCAGCCCCTCGGCCGCCGAATCCGGCCGCATGGTGCGCGCGGCCGCCTCGAACACCCGCCACGAGCCGTCGCCATGCCGGTAGCGGAACTCCACCTGGATGGTGGAGCCGGGGTTGTTGATGGCGAAGTCGCGCAGCCGCGCCACCTCCGGCCAGTCGTCCTGGTGGATCGTCTCGATGGTGCTGCGCCCCACCCGCTCCTCCGGCTTCCACCCCAGCAGCCGCTCGGCCGAGGGGCTCACGTAGCGCGTGATCCCCCCCGCGTCAATGATGGCGATGAGGTCCGACCCGTTCTCGATGAGGGCGCGGAAGTGCTCCTCGCGGTGGCGCAGCTCGCGCTCCCACCCCTTTCGCTCGGTGATGTCGCGCACCACGCCCACCACCTGCCCGTGCCCGTCCAGCGGAATCAGGCGCGCCTCGAACTCCTGCGGCTTCCCCTCCACGTCCAGCGTGTACTCCACCGCGGTCAGCTTGCCGTCCGCCGCCACCCGCGCCAGCGCCTTGCCGATGCGCTCGCCCGCCTGCTCGGGGAGGATCTCCTGCACGCGCTGCCCCAGGAAGATGTCGGCCGCGGCGTACAGCCCCATCCCGCTCCCGGCCTGGAAGTCCAGGATCGTGCCGTCCGACTCCATGCGGAAGTAGAGGTCGGGGAGGGCGTGGAAGACCGCCTGCAGCTCGGCGCTCTTCTGCACCACCACCTCCTCGGCGCGGGCGCGCTCGGCGATCTCCTCCTCCAGCGCCATGTTGGCCTCGGCCAGCTCGGCGGTGCGCTCCTGCACGCGCACCTCCAGCTGGTCGCGGGCCTCGCGCAGCTCCCGCTCGGCCGCCTTGCGCTCCGTGATGTCGCGCAGGAAGCCGGCGAAGATGCGCCGCCCGCCGCTGGGGTACTCGCCGATGGAGATCTCGATGGGGATCTCCGTGCCGTCCT
>DASVVI010000702.1:0-1830 GCA_036386635.1 Longimicrobium sp. | reverse complement strand
CTAGTCCAGTATCTCGGCGAGCTGGGAGCGGAGATGGAGGTCGTGCGCAACGACCAGCTTACCGTGGAGGAGATCGCGGAGCGCGCTCCGGAGCGCATCGTCATCTCCCCGGGCCCGTGCACGCCGTCGGACGCCGGGGTGTCGGTGGAAACGATCCGGGAGCTTGGTCCGAAGATCCCTATCCTTGGCGTCTGCCTGGGGCACCAGTCGATCGGGCAGGCGTACGGCGGCGAGGTGGTGCGCGCCGCGAAGCCGATGCACGGAAAGACCTCCCCGATCCGCCACACGGGGGAGGGGATCTTTCGCGGCATCCCCGCGCCGTTCACCGTGGCGCGCTACCACTCGCTGGTGATCGAGCCGTCGTCGCTGCCGGACGAGCTGGAGGCGGTGGCGTGGACGGACGAGCCGGGGTCCGAGACGGAGATCCAGGCCGTTCGCCACCGCGAGCACCCGGTGTGGGGCGTCCAGTTCCACCCCGAATCCATCGTCAGCGAGCACGGGCACGCGCTGCTCCGCAACTTCCTGGAGCTCGGATGAAGCTTCGCCCCGCACTTCTCGCGGCTCTCCTCCTCCTGGCCTTCGCGCTCCCCGCTGCCGCGCAGGGGGTGACGGTGCGCGGCGACGACCGGAGCCGCGCCGCCGAGATCGCGCGCGAGGTGCTCGCCCGCGGCAACTATCTGCGCATCGACCGCGACACCATCCTCCCGGCGACGTTCGCGGCGCCGGGCGACCTGGTGATCTACGATGCGGACGTGCGGCTGGAGGGCTCCGTCGCCGGGGCGGTGGCGGTGCTCGGCGGGCACTTCTACCTGCGCCCCGGCTCGCGCGTCGGCGGCGAGATCGCGGTCATCGACGGCGGCGTTTACCGCTCGGCGAAGGCGCAGCACGGCGCGATCTCCGAATCCCATCCGTCGACCGTGATCGTGCGCGGCGATTCGACGGAGAGGGCGGGGGATTCGACGCTGGTCGCGACCGTGATCGGTCCGCCGCTGCCGAAATCCTTTCGCCCCCTCTTCCTGACGCCGACGTACGACCGGGTGAACGGTTCCACGGTGGCGGGGGGCGCGCAGTTCCGCTTCTCGCCCGATCCGGGGTCGGGGCTGGTGAGCGCGTTCCTGGCGTACCGGCACAAGCAGGACGACCATCTCGGCGGGCAGCTTCGGCTGGAGTACCCGCTGCGCATCCAGTCGCTGCGCGTGGAGGCGGAGCTGTCGCGCCAGACGCGCACCAACGACGCCTGGCATCACGGCGACATCGTCAACTCGGTGACCGCGGCGGTGGTGGGGCGCGATTACCGCGACTACTACGATGCGGATCGCGCCTCCGTCTTCGTGACGCGCCCTGTCGGGAAGCCGATCATCGCGGGGGAGTCGTGGCTGGGACCGCGCGTGGGCGTGCAGGTGGAGCGCGCCCGCTCGCTGGAGACGGAGCCGGACCTCCCCTCGCTCCTGGGCAACGGCCTGGAGCGCGAGAACCCGCCGGTGCTGGAGGGGACGATCGTCTCCGCGGTCGCGGGCGCCACGCTGCGCTGGCGTGGGCAGACGGTGCAGCTGGAGGGCTTGGCGCAGGTGGAGCAGGGCTTCGGCGATGCGACGTTCACGCAGGCGCTGGCCTGGGCCGACTTCTACACCCTGACTTTCCGCCTGCAGTCGGTGCACGTCTATGCGCGCGCCATGCTCCCCATCGCCTCCGATGCGCCGCCGCAGCGGTTCGGCAACCTCGGCGGGCCGGGGACGCTGCCCACCACCGCGATCTCCGCCTTCCGCGGCGACCACCTGGTGTACGTGGGGTCGGAGTACCTGATCCCGTTGTCGCGGAAGCTGGAGATCC
>DASVVI010000701.1:0-10356 GCA_036386635.1 Longimicrobium sp. | reverse complement strand
CCGATAACAGGAGAGGGCTGCGCCCTCTGTTATCGGGAGAGGGGGCGGATGTCTGCGCGTTGCCACGTTTATCGCGCCCGTGCCCCGCGCTGCTCCGCCGCCAGGGCAAACGCGCCGAGATCCGTAGGGGCCGCCCCGCGTGGCTGCCCGTGCCTTCCGTCGCGCCGTCACCGGGTGCGGTTTGCGGAACAGGGTTCTTGCGGATAACGGCGATGGGCACGGGGCGTGCGTAGCCGGGCCGCCCCGCCGCTTGCGCACGATGCCAAGGACGGAGGCTCAAGACCAAGGAGAAAGATCATGGCGTTGAATACTTTGCGGGACCTGTACGTGGAGCAGCTTCGCGACCTGTACAGCGCGGAAAACCAGATCCTGAAGTCGCTTCCCAAGATGGCGGAAGCGGCCAAGCACCCCGAGCTGCGCCAGGCGTTCGAGGCCCACGTGACGCTGACGGAGGAGCACGTGCGCCGGCTCGACTCGATCTTCGCCGACCTGGACGAGAAGGGGTCCGGCCACCACTGCAAGGGGATGGAGGGGCTCCTCAAGGAAGCCAACGACACCGTCAAGGAGAAGGGCGACTCCGACGTGCTGGACGCCGCCATGATCGCCAACGCCCAGCGCGTGGAGCACTACGAGATGGCCGGCTACGGCTGCGTGCGCACCTACGCGCGCATGCTGGGCCGCGAGCAGGACGCCACCCTGATCCAGCAGACGCTGGACGAGGAGGGCGCCACCGACGAGCAGCTCACGACGCTCGCCGAGCGCGTCATCAACATCGACGCCCTGCACGACATGTAAGCTCTGCGGGCTGGCGGTACGCGAACGGGGCGGGCCTGGAGATTCAGGCCAGCCCCGTTCCGTTTCCATGCATCCCATTTGCCTCACGCGGAGGCGCGGAGACTGAGAGAACTGCAACTGCATGGCTCACGCAGAGACACAGAGCCACAGAGGAGAGGACCCGGAGGATGACAAGCGCTTCCGTTCTTTCCTCTGTGGCTTTCTGTTCGTTCTGTGTCTCTGTGTGAAATCGCTGTTCTCTCTCCGCGTCTCCGCGTGAGATTGCAGTTCAGGCACGTGCAATGCGCGGGTGCCAGGCGGTCGGGCACTTCACTAAAGGGGGGATACTTTGCGGATCCGCATCGAGAGTGATGGGCCGAACCTGTTCTTGCGGATTCCGCCCGAGGTCGCCGCCCAGAATCTCCACGGATCGATAGATACAGGGTCGAGAGTAGGTGGCGAGATCTGGTGACCCGCAGCCTTCCCTCTACGCCTGCGAAACGCCCGTGATCGGGAGGGTCGGCGCCGGCAAGGGCGCGGTGTGGAGGTGCTCGGACTGGGAGCGGAGCTCGATGAAGCGGCGGGCCTGCTGCGCGAGGCCGCGCTGCTCCAGGAACGCGTCCAGGTGCCGGAGCACGGAGCGCATGGAGTCGATCTGCTCCTCGAAGCCGCGGAGGCGGCGCACCTCGCCCAGCAGGCGCAGGGTGGCGTCCGGGTGCAGCGCGGCGATGTAGCGCTGGTTGGCGGGCGACACCTCGGCCTCGCGCTCCACCACGAAGACCAGGTCGTCGGAATCGCGCGGGGAGTGCGTGACGGCCAGGGACGCGTCGCCGGTCTGGAAGTCCAGCACGGTCTGCGCCTCCCAGGGGCCGGGGGTGGCCTCGCAGGCGAGCGCTTCGAGCGCGGCGAGCTCGCGCTCCGAGAGCGGCGAATCGTTGAGCATGAGGACGGGGGATGCGGTCGGGGGCGCGGCGGGGAAGGGTGCAATCTTCCGCCGCGGCGGGTCACGCGCAAGCTTTCGGTGCGGCTTCGGCGGCGCGGTGGTACGGTGGATGCTGAACCGGCGGGCGACCCAGCTCCGGCCCAAACCCGTACGCAGAGGCGACATGCCCCGCACCCGTATCCTCGCCGCGCTTCCCCTGGCGGCTTTCCTTGCCCTCGCCGCCTGCGACAACGCGGGCGAGCACACCCCCGAGAACAACGACGCCGCCACGGGCGCCGATCCGGTGACGCGCCAGGACTCGGCCACCGTCGGCCAGCAGGTCCCCAACGCGTACCCGCCGGTCGGCACCACCAGCACCACCCCCGCGGACAGCAACCCGTCGCCCACCACGCCCGGCGGAGCGCCGCCGGCGGGGACCTCCACGGGGCCCGGGACGAGCACTCCCTGACGGACGGGTGGGAACGAGACAGGTGCCCGGCGAGCTGCGCCGGGCACCTGTCTTCGTGCGTGCGGTCGCGACGGTGCTACGGCTCTTTCCGCGTCCAGAGCAGGATCACGCCGCAGGCCGAGTCGCTTCCGCTGTACTGGGGCGGGATCTGCGACGAGCCGCTGAACACCTCCACCGCCTCCAGGTGCTCGGGCAGCGCCATCCCGGCCAGGCCGCTGCGGTCGTACGCCATCCGGTTTCCATCCAGGTAGACCTGGGGGAAGCACTGGGAGGCGCCGCCAGCGCCCTTCTGGCTCCGATAGATCGCACCCGCCATGGAGGAGCGATCCAGGGCGATGTTGTAGCCGATCCGCGTTGTGCCGGGCAGGCGGTCCACCACCTGGGCGATGTCCGCGTTGGCGTGCCGCTCGATCTCCTCGCGGCGCAGGAATCGGCCGAGCCCCCGGGCCTCGCGCTCGTAGAAGCCGGAGAGCTCGAGCGATGCACGCCGCTTCGGCTGGATGCGGCCGACGACGGTGAGCGGCTCCACGGACAGCGCCTGCACCGCCATGCGCACGTCCACCTGCAGCGTTTCCAGGATCCCCACCTGCACCGGCTGGGTGAGCGTAGGGCTGTAGCCCGTCCGCTCGGCGCGCAGGCGCACCGGGTCAGTCACGCGCAGGTGCAGAGAAAAGGTACCGTTCTCCGCCGACGTCGTGCGCGCTACCGTCCGCCCTTCGGCGTTGACGACGCTGATACGCGCCTGCGGCACCGGCTGCCCGTCCGCGGCGTCCAGCACGCGGCCGCTGAGTACCTGGGCCGCGGCGGGGGTGGCGAGCATCAGGAGGAGGGCGGGGAGGGCCAGGAGGCGGCGGAGGATCATACGCATTCCCCGGAAGGGAAGAGGAGGGCGGCAGGGTGTGCATAGATGCGCACCCCGCCGGGGCAAAGCAACCTTCTTCGACCGAAACTAGCGTGCAGCGGCGGGCGAGTGCGGTGCGGCGTCGGTACAATCCTGGATCACCTGCGAGATCTCGCTCTTCAGCAGGTCGTCCGCCTCGATGCGCATGCGGTATTGCTGCGGCGCCCCGCTTGGGGAGTAGACACCGCCGTCCTTGCTGTACACCCGCTCGCCGTTCAGGTGCAGCGTGGTGGTTCCGTTCCGCCGGGTGCTGACGTTCACCAGGTGGTCGATCTTGCTCACCCACGCGCTGTCCGCGGTGCGCCGCGCATAGAAGCTGTTGCCGCTCTTCGACATTTCGACGTGGGAGTAGCCGAGTCTCCGCAGCGACTCCTGCGCGCAGGAAAGGGCGTTCTCCGGGGCCGGGCCGCTCGTCTGTACCGGGGCAGGGAGGCAGGCGCCCAGGAGCGCGAGTGTGGGGACGACCAGCCGGGTAACCGTGATGCTCATGATCCCGCTCCGTCATGGGTGGTGAGGTGCCACCACGGCGTGCGCATCGCCGCGGCGTCTAGATGAACCGCGTACACCGTGCCACCGCGCAAGCACATCCTATGTTTTGGATGGGCAACACGTTGCTCGCCGGCGCCGGACCTCGTCAGCTTCCGTGTGGCCCCCGCGCGGGACAAGCCCCGTCCTCTTGCAAGGACACCGGCTCTACAGGCGGATCGTCGCGCCGTGCCGCGGCAGGTGCAGATCCGCGTCCGGCAGCCCCGCGGCGGCCCAGGCGGCGCGGGTGCGGAGCGGCGGCTCGAGCGGGTCCTCGTCGGTGAGGCGAAAGGTGCCCCAGTGCATCCCCACGAACGCGCCGCGCCCGCCGAGGTCCTGATAGGCGCGCACGGCCTCTTCGGGGTTCATGTGCGCAGGCTTCATGAACCAGCGCGGATCGTAGGCGCCCACCGGCATCAGCACGACGTCGAAGGGCCCCGCGCGGCGCGCGATCTCGCCGTAGCCACCGAAGTAGCCGCTGTCCCCCGCGAAGTAGATCCCGCGGCCCTCCGGCAGGCGCAGGGCAAAGGAGGCCCAGAGGCGGTCGTTGAACTCGCGCATGGTGCGCCGCGTCCAGTGCTGCGCGGGGGCACAAGTCACGCGCACGCCGCCGGGCAGCTCCGCCTCGTCCCACCATTCCAGCTCCGTGATCCCGCGGATGCCCAGCCGCGCGAACCAATCGGCGTACTTCAGCGGCGTCACCCAGCGCAGCGACGCCCCGAAGCGCTCGTGGAGGCGCCGCACAGTGTCTTCGTCCAGGTGGTCGTAGTGGTCGTGCGACAGGAGGACGGCGTCGATGGGCGGCAGCGCCTCCCACGCGATCGCGGGCGGCACGAAGCGCGCCGGCCCGATCCGCTGCGACGGTGACGCGCGCAGGCTCCAGTGCGGATCGGTGAGGATGTTGATCGTCCCCGCCTGGATCAGGAACGTCGAGTGCCCCACCCACGTGATGCGGATCTCGTCCCCGGCCGCGCGCGGGGACGCGATCTCCGGGCGCGCCATCGGGAGGTCGCCGGGCTGCGGGTTGGGCGGGCGGCCACGCAGGAAGCGCTCGCCCATCCACTGCAGAAGCTGGAGCTGCGTGCGCCGCTCGCCGCCCTCCACGGGCCAGGGAATCCTGAACTTGCCGTCTGTGGTGTGGTGTGGCGGCCGGGGTGGGAAGGTCAAGAAGACTCCAACGTGGTGGCCGCGCCCGGTCGTTGCAGTGTAGTTGCAACCAGTTCGCATCGGCGATTTTTCTTGTGTGCTGAGACGGGCATCTCTACATTTTTCGTGCTACTCCATCCACTCGCGACGGACGGCCGATGAACACACTGGTGGTTCAGGAAGGGCAGCTCGACTACGTCGCCACACTCGCCGAGCCCGCGTTCCCTTTGTGGGTCAACGTGCAGACGACGCTGGCCGGGCTCTACCAGGCCTTCTTGGGTCTACACACGGGACTTGAGGATCTCACGATAGAGGGCGACGGGCGCGATCTGCTGAACCGCACTCTGCTGGTCAAGCTGGGTGACCAGGGGTTCTTCCGGGTGGCTTACGATCGCCTGGAAGCGATTCTTCCGGAATACACGCCGGAAGAGCTGAGTCGCTTCCCCTCGACGCTCGCGCGAGCGGATGGATGGCTGCGCGTGCATTGGCCTCGCGCAGTCGTCCAGTCGCACGTCTTCAGCTTCAGCATCCACGCTACGCTCCGGGAAGGAACGGCCGATCAACTTCTCCAGAGTATGACGGACCTCCGTTTTCCGGGGATCGACGAAAGTCAGGCCACCGGCCTGATCTTTCACGGCCAACTCGCCGATCGCGGCTGGGAAGTCCACCTCACGCTGGATCACTCGCCCGTGGCGGAAGACGGGCTGTTCATACAGTACGTCGTCGTCACGACGAGGGATCGGACTGATCCGGCCGAGACGCTGGAGGCCGCCATCCAGCTTCTTCACGGCGCGCTCTCGGGGGTTGGGCTTCGGATTGAGGAGCCGGGGTGATGGCTGGACGGGAGACGGCCACGCGTGCGAAAGGGGCACCGTCCGTGGCCACGCGGCCCACACGCGCCAAGGTTCGGCGGACGTCAAAAGCTGCTCCTCGGGCGCTCGTGCAGGTCGGTCCAGGGGGCGCTTGGCTGGCCGATTTCCAACGCGGCGCGAATCCCGCGCTTCCCGCGCGCGGCGGGGGAGGCGCCCCGCCTGCCGCAGCGAACGAGGTGTACGCCGCGCCCGCAACCGGGTATCGCCTGGAAGAAGAGTTCCGCCGGCTTTCGGCTCGGTGGCGCGAGGAGACGGAGCACCTGTCCTCCACGGACGTGTTCACGCACCCCGATTACCAGCGGATCATCGGATTGGGGAGCGTCGTCGTGCCGGCGCTGCTGCGCGATTTGTCGCGGACGGGCGCTCACTGGTTCTGGGCGCTCCGGGCAATCACGGGCGAGAACCCGGTAGCGGCGGAGAATGCCGGGAACGTGCGAAAGATGATCGAAGCCTGGCTGGCTTGGGGGCAGGCACGAGGGCTGGTATGAGGGAGGATGTACTGCGAAAGAAGTTCCCGGCACTCGCAGCCTCGTACTTTCGGGTGACCAGCCCGGCGACAGGAGACTACACCTGCATCGCGTATGCGGCGGGCGACGTGAACCGCGTCTGGAAGCCGGATCCCTGGCCAGACGGGTTGTACTACTGGCCGGCGGGAGTGCCTCGGGAAGACACGGTCACCGGATGGACTCGTGCGTTCGAGTCGTTAGGCTACCGCGCAGGCACGAACCGGGAGCTTGAGCGCGGGGTCGAGAAGGTGGCAGTCTACGCGGATGCTCGAGGTAAGCCCCACCACATTGCTCGACAGCTCCCGAATGGCCGCTGGACGAGTAAGGTCGGCACCATGGAAGATATTGAACACGAGTTGGAAGGCCTTGAGGGGGAGTTGTACGGGCATGTCGTGCTGCTCCTCGGACGGCGGGCTGCCGAACCCGGGGAGTAGCCGGCCGGTGAATGGCACCAACACCAGCGTGTGGCGCTCGTCGTGACGCGCCGCTCCCTTTTGGTCGATGTGCTTTTTGCGAGATATTTCAATCGGACGGGTGTGTCTTGCTCTGCTCCTCGATCATGCGCCGGACGCGGGCGGGGGCATCGCGCATTAGCGGCTGGATCAGCTCCGCTTCCGGGAGGTTGCGCCAGTACTTCAGCGGCATCTCTGACTTCATCGCGCGGGGCTTCATGCGCGCGGGGTTGAAGATGCTGGCGTAGTACGTCCGCCACAGATCCTCCAGCGCATCGGCCGACGGAGCGGCAGAGCGCGTCACCCCCTCCGAGAACCAGAGCGCCGCGCCGTCCCAGTGCGCGCAGCGGCGGGGCGTGAGGATCGACCAGCGCATGGAGGCGAAGCGCTCGGCGAAAAAGGGTGCGGAGCGCTCCAGCGTGTGGTGCTCCGGCTCGAACCACGCCACGTAATGCGTCCCCTCCTCCCCCTCCACCGCGCGGAAGCGGACGAACGCCTTGGTCTTGTGCACGTCTCGACGCACGGCCTTCTCCATGGCCAGCATGCGGTGGACGTCGGGGTCCATCGCCACCTCCATCAGCCTCGGCTCCCCGTGCTTCAGCCGCCAGAGGACGCGGTACAGGATCGCCCACCGCTCCGCGTCGCTGTGGCACGCCGCCGCCTCGGCGAGGGCCATGAACGCGCGCGGCACCCGTGCCGTCGCCTGGCTCTCGGCAGCGGGAGCGTCGTCCACCAGATCGAGCCCGGCCTGCTCCCCCTGCGCCTCCTCCCAGAGCACGTCGCGCGGCTCCACCCCCCCGGCGAGCAGCCCGCGGGTGGCGTCGCGCCATCCCTGGAACGTAGGTTCGATACTCGTGCGGCGCATGTGCCCTCACCCCCGTCTCGTTACACTCGACTGCCCCCTCTCCCGATATCAGGAGAGGGCTGCGCCCTCGCCGTTATCGAGAGAGGGGGCTGGAACTGCTCCTTTCGAAGAACTTCGCCTCTTTCCGTTGTCTCTGTGGCTCTGTGTGAGGCGCGGTTGCGGTTCTCCCGGCTCAGAGCTCGCCATGGAGCGCGGCGAAGGCGGTCTCGAACAGGTCCGTCTGGCTCCCCTTGGGCGCGATGCGGTCGCGCAGGTCCATGGCGTCAGGGTTGAGGAGCCGCGGGCGGTGGTCGTCGGTGATGATGAAGGGGAGGGCGCGCTTCAGCGGCACCCGCATCCGCGCCAGGTCCGCCAGGCGGATGCGGTGCCAGCGGCGCGCGGCCAGGATGCGCTTCACGTTGCGCGTCCCGAGGCCCGGGATGCGCAGCAGCTCCTCCCGGTCGGCCTGGTTCAGGTCAACGGGGAAGCGGTCGCGGTTGCGGAGCGCCCACGACGTCTTGGGGTCAATGCCCAGGTCCAGGTTGGGCGCCTGCGCGGTGGTCAGCTCGCGCGCCTCGAAGCCGTAGAAGCGCATCAGCCAGTCCGCCTGGTAGAGCCTGTGCTCGCGCACCAGCGGCGTGGCGATCAGCGGAAGCCCCGCGGCGGCATCCGGGATCGGCGAGAAGCCGGAGTAGTACACGCGCCGCAGCTCCGGTCCGCGGTACAGCTCCGAGGCGGTGTGCAGGATGGTCGTGTCGGTCGCCTCGGTCGCGCCGACGATCATCTGCGTGCTCTGCCCGGCCGGGGCGAAGCGCGGCAGCGTGCGGCGCGGCGCGGCATCCGCCTTCGCCTCGGCGATGCGCTCCTTCATCCGCCCCATGGCGCCGGTGATCTGCACGAGCTGCTTCTCGGGCGCGAGCCGGTCCAGGTTCTCCTGCGTGGGGAGCTCCACGTTGATGCTCAGCCGGTCCGCCCAGCGCCCCGCCTCGTCCAGCAGCTCCGGCGACGCGTCGGGGATCGTCTTGAGGTGGATGTAGCCCGCGAAGCCGTGCTCCCGCCGCAGCGTCTTCGCCACGGCGATGAGCTGCTCCATCGTGTAGTCCGGCGTGCGGATGATTCCGGAGCTGAGGAAGAGCCCCTCGATGTAGTTGCGCCGGTAGAAGTCCAGCACCAGCGCCACCAGCTCGTCCACCTTGAAGCGCGCCCTGCGCACGTCGCTGGAGCGGCGGTTGATGCAGTACTGGCAGTCGTAGATGCAGTAGTTCGTCAGCAGCACCTTGAGGAGCGAGACGCACCGGCCATCGGGCGTGTAGCTGTGGCAGATCCCCGTCCCCTCGGTGGAGCCGAGCCCCTTCGCGCCCCCCTTCCTCCCCTTCGCCCCGCTGCTGGAGCACGACGCGTCGTACTTGGCCGCGTCCGCCAGGATCGAGAGCTTCGCCGCGACTTCCATCCCCTTCTCCCGCAAGCGTTTTCACCACCTCCGTACAGACACCGAAATCTAATGTCTGTACAAAGTTGGGTCAACGCGTCGGCGGTACGTATTACGAGCTGGGTTTGATCGGGGGAACAGGGGTCACGCCGCGCGGCAGAAGCATACCTGCCGCGCGCTTCCGCCGTGGAACGACCCACCTGCGAAGTCTCCGTAGCGCGCCTTCAGCCGGAGCCCGCCCGCCGTCAGCAGCAGCGGAAGCTCCTGCGGGAAGATGGAGCGCACGGCCAGCGGAGCCGTCCAGAAATCCGGGCGGCCCGGTGCCGAGAAGTACCACGTCTCGCGCTTTACCTGGTTGACCGCATCGTACTCGCCCTCCGCCTCCACGGAGACGCGCCCATATTCGGGATGCTCGATCTCCATCACCGGGAAGCGAGTGCCCGCGGGCCGCGCGAGCAGCCGTACGCTGGGGTTGAACACGTCGAAGACGAAGACCCCATCCGGCGCGAGGTGCCGGCGTACGGCGCGGAAGCACGCCAGCAGGTCGTCCGTAGCGTGCAGATGGAGCAGCGAGTTGCGCGCGATGAAGATCAGCGGGAACGACTCGCCAAGATCGAAGGAGCGGATGTCGCCTTCCACCAGCTCGGCGGAGGCGGACGCATGGCGCAGCCTTTCCGCGGCCGCGCCGAGCATCTCAGGCGAGAGGTCGATCCCCACGCAGCGCGTCCCGCCCTGCGCGATGGGAGCAAGGATCTGCCCCGTGCCGCACGCCAGCTCCAGCACCGGGCTTCCCGCGCGCCGCGCCTCCTCCGCGTAGAAGCGCGCGTACTCGCCGGGCGGAAACAGCAGGTCGTAGAGCCGCGGATCGGAGTAGAATCGCTCGCTCATCTTCGCTTCCGGTTGCGAACGACCATCCCGAGTCCGCGAGTCGGTACTTACGACGTCGCGTGCTGCGGCAGCGCGTCGCCGGCGGGGGCGAGGTCTTCGGGCGCGGCGTCGCCGAAGTCGATGTCGAGGGGGCGGAGCTGGCAGTGGGCGCCGCAGCCGAAACGGTAGCGGTTGGCCGCGAACCAGCGGTAGAAGCGCTCGAATCCCACCCCGAAGTACGGGAGCTTGAATACCCAGCCGATGGCGCCGCCCAGCGGCAGGATCTTGAGGAGCTGCTCGATGGCGCCGCCCCCCTGCCACGTCTTCCCCCCCGGCCCCACCAGCTGCATCGCCTGCGCGTACGACTCGCTGGGGATCCAGGGGAAGCGGGTGAGGACCGAGGTGTTCTGGAAGGGGATCACCTCCAGCTCGTCGTTCCGGTCCCACTTGCGCAGGAGGTTGGAGAGCCGCGTGCACACCTTGCATTGGCCGTCGAACTCCACGGTGTACGGGCGCCCCATTCCGGCGGAGGTTGCTTCCTGGCCGCCAAATATGAAGTGGACGACGGGGAAGCTCATGCGCCCGCCCCCGCCGCCTGCGCGGCGCCGGTGACCAGCGTCGTCACCTCGGGCGGCGCGTGGAGGGTGCG
>DASVVI010000700.1:0-6418 GCA_036386635.1 Longimicrobium sp. | reverse complement strand
GCCCGTGAGCGCAGGGGGAGTTTTTCTTGGAGCCACAGAGGGTCAGCGGCGCGTGGGCGGGACGAGCTCGTCCACGAGGCGCTGCACGCGGTAGACGTTGCGGAGCGCCTCCAGGATGCCGGCCGAGTGCACCGAGATCGTGCGGTTCTGCGTCTCGTCGAAGATGAAGTTCCCCGGCAGCGACTGCAGGTTGCCGTCGAAGATCAGCCCCACCACCTCGGAGTTCCGGTTGATCATCGGCGAGCCGCTGTTGCCGCCGATGATGTCGTTGGTGGAGACGAAGTTGAACGGCGTCTCCAGCCGCAGGCCCGCCGGCGGAGTGTCCCAGCGCGGCGGAAGGTCGAAGTCGCTCGTCTTCTGGTCGAAGCCGTACGCGCGGTTGTAGAGGCCGTAGAAGGTCGTCTTCCACGGCATGATGGTGCCGTTGGCCTCATAACCCTTGACCACGCCGTCCGCGATGCGCAGCGTGAAGGTGGCGTCGGGCGGCACGTCGGTGCCGTAGACCTCGTAGAAGGCCCGACCCAACAGGTTGCGCTGCGCCGTCTCGCGCACGTTGATGGCGGCCATCGCACGCTGCCGCGCCATCACCACCGGCGCCACCTGGCGGGCGAGGGCGATCACCGGGTCGGTGGAGGCCTGCACCGCGGCCGCGCCCCCGGCCAGTAGCTGCCGGCGCGCCGTGGTGTCCGCCAGGGTGTACGAGGAGACGATCTGCGTAGCGGCATCGTCCGGCGAGCGGCCGGCGAGCACCAGGCGCAGCACCGAGTCCTTCGGCACGTTGCGCTGGGCCACGCGCAGCAGCTCCGCCAGCTCGATCACCTGCTCGCCGCGCGCCGCCGCCAGCGGGGCCCCGGCCGCGCCGCGGAACTGCGCCTCGCCGCCGGCCGCGCGCACCAGCGCCATCGCCTGGCCCAGCGGACCCGAGTTGAGGTAGGCGTTGTAGAGGAGGCCCGGAGCCAGCGCGCGCCGCTCCGCCTGGAACGCCGTGATCGAGTCCCAGGCGGCGCCGTAGCGGGCCGCGCGCGCCGGGTTGCCCTGCACGGACGCGCGGAAGCTGCGCTCCCAGTCCACCTTGCGGGCGAAGAGGGCCGGGTCCAGCGCTCCCTCGCGGCGGCCGGTGATCGCCTTGATTGAGTTCTCGATGCTGAAGACGTTGTCGCGCAGCTCCAGCCCTCGCGCCGGGTCTGCCTGGCCGATGCGCTGCAGGGAGGTGCGCTGCGCGTTCAGCACCGCGAGCTGCGCGGGCTGGGAGACGTCGCGAAGGTACTCGAGCTGCGCGTTCGTGAGCTGGCGCTGCGTCGTGCCCGGATTGCCGACGACGAACACCGGGTCACCCTCGCGGGCGCCGGCGGCGCTCCAGCGGAGGTAGTTGGCGGGGCGGAAGGGGCGCCCGTTCTCGTCGTACACCCGGAACAGCGCCATGTCCAGGTTGTACCGCGGATAGTTGAAGTTGTCCGGGTCGCCGCCGAAGAAGGCGATCGCCTGCTCGGGCGCGAACACCAGGCGCACGTCGTCGAACCGCTTGTAGCCGTAGCGGCTGTACCGCCCTCCGTTGTAGAATTCCACCACCTGGTAGCGCATGCGGTTGGCGGAGTCCGGCCGCTCCAGCTCGCGGCGCACCGCCATCTGCCGGGACTGGCGTTCTTCCTGGCTCCCCTCACCCATGCCCGCGGCCACCCGCTCCGTCACGTCTTCGATGGAGACGAGCTGCTCCACGAAGAGATCGGGAACGCGGCGCTCCTCGCCGCGCGTGCGGGAGATGAAGCCGTTGGTGAGCAGGTTCTCGCCCGCGCGCTGCACCGGGTCCAGCGTGGGGACGGCGCAGTGGTGGTTGGTGAGCAGCAGCCCCTCCGTCGACACGAACGAAGCCGAGCACCAGGTGGCGAAGCGCACCACGGAGAGCCGCACGTTGTCCAGCCACTGCTGCGTGGGGCGGAAGCCGTAGGTGCGCTGGAAGTGGTCCAGCGGCGGGAAGTCGAAGGTCCACATCCGCCCCGTGTCGAACGGGCGCGCGCGGATGGTGTCGTACGACGACGCGGCCCGCGGCGCGGCGGGCGCGGCCTGGGCCGGCATCGGCTCGGCGGCGGGCATCGGCGCCGGCATGGCGGGCTCGTTGGACGTGCGGGCCGTGCCGCACCCGGCCAGCACGGCGGCGAGCAGGAAGACGGTCGAACGCATCTGGATCATCACACGGAGCGGGTGGCTGGGAACGCGGGAACACGCGTGTTGCGACCGTGACGCAAAGGGAGAGCCGAAGCGTCATTCACGAGGAGAACCGGCGCCGCCTGTCCGCAAACGCTGACACGCATTGACCTCCCAGCGAAACATTCGTATATTCGCCATCTCCTTGCTGTTCAACGATGTAGCCTCGCCTCACCGGGTCATTCCGGCACTCCGGCGACCCCGCCTGTTCTGCGCGCGAAGGAGCATATGCGGCATCGACGTATAGAGGACCGGGAGCTCAGCCTGGTGCTGGCCACGCCCACGGGGTTCATGGGCGGCGACTCGGAGCTGCACGTGGCTTCGCCGCTTGCCGCCACCGTGGTCACCGGCCGCCGCGTGCAGCAGCAGCTGCAGCGCGAGGAGGAGCCCGCGCCCTGCGTGGAAGACCTCGAGCTCCTGGTGCTCCTGGAAGCGTCGGACGGCGAGGGCGTGCTGGTGGCGGGGAGCTCGGCGTGCCGCGTGCCGCGTGGCCTGGAAGAGGCGGAGCTTCGCGACCGCGTCACCTGGGGCACCGAGGCGCTGCGGCGCGAGCGCGCGCGCCTCGCCAAGCGCCAGCTCCTGCCGGACCAGCTCATCGCCTACTTCGAAGCGCTCAACGCCGCCGAGACCGAGGACGGGGTGCTCTGCGCCCTGGCCGAGCACGCGCTGCGCATCGTGGGCGGCCACCGCGCCGAGGGCCTCGCGCGCGACGGCGAGCGCGGGATGCTGCGCGCCCCGTGTGCGCCCAATGCGCGCCACGGCGAGCACCGCCTGTGCATCCTGTGGGACGAGGTGTTCGCCAAGCCCGGTCTTCTCGTGACGCTGGACGCGCGCGCGGACGGCCGGGTGCCCGCCGCCGCGCCCCTCTTCGAGAACCCGCAGACGGCGCTGGTGGCGCACGTCCCCGTGGGCGACGAGGCGGTGCTGGTGCTCACCGAGCGGCGCGACGAGCGCATCTTCGAGCCGCAGGACTGGGACATCCTCCGCGCCCTCGCCCTGCAGGCCGAGATGGCGATCCGCCGCGTGCGGCTGATCGAGAGCGTCCGCGGCCTCTCGTTGACCGACCCGCTGACCGGCCTCGCCAACCGCCGCCACATGGAAGTGGTGATGGAGCACGTGTGGGCGGGCGCCACGCGCGGCGAGGCGCTGGCGCTGGTGGCGCTGGACCTGGACGGCTTCAAGGAGGTCAACGACCAGAGCGGCCACGCCGCCGGCGACCGCCTCCTGCGCACCGTTGCCGAAGCGCTCCGCCGCGAGGCGCGCCGCTCGGACGTGGTGGTGCGCTACGGCGGCGACGAGTTCCTCGTCATCCTCCCCGGCGGCGATGGCGCCGGCGCCGAGGCTCTCGTGGAGCGCGTCCGCAAGCAGCTGATCGGCCGCGTGGAGGTAAGCGCGGGCGTGGTGACGTACGACGGCAGCTTCGACTCCGCCGAGCAGATGATCCGGGAAGCGGACCGCCGCCTCTACGAGGCCAAGCGCCGCCGCGCCGCCCACCTGCACCCCCTCCGCGTCCGCGGCGGTGTCCGCCCCCCCGCGATCTGACGTTCGGCGCACGCAAACATGGAAGAGGCGCGGAGGATAATCCTCCGCGCCTCTTCGCGTCTGCAAACCTCGTAGGGGGATGATTCATCACGCCCGTGCCCGCCGCCGCACCGTCCCCATCGAACCACCCCGAATCCCGTAGGGGCAGCCCCGCGTGGCTGCCCGTGCCGCGCGCTGCACCGTCGCCCGCCCAGGAGCGAATGAATTCGCCGCTGGAACCGCGCAAAGTCCGCCTTCGCGGAACTCCGGGTCTATTGCCGCGTTCCTCTAGCCCACTTTAGTGGGCTTCGCGTTGTTCCAGCCGGGGGCTTCAGCCCCCGGCGTGCCGCGGCGCGATCGTTCCGCGCCCCGGCGTCCCGCGCCGCCCGTTGTGCCATCCCCCGGCGCTCATCGCCCACGCCTCGCCAATCACCCGCCCGCCGCCGCCATAGCCCCCCACCCCGCGGTCACATCCTCGTGCAGCCGCTCGAACCCCGGCAGCAGCCCGCACTCGGAGAAATCGTCGTCATCCTGATCCTGGGCCTCCGGGGTATCCAGCACGGCGAGGAACGCGTCCACGACCTCGGGATCGAACTGGGTGCCGGAGCAGCGGCTGAGCTCGGCGCGAGCGTCGGACTCCGAGTACGCCTCCTTGTAGCTGCGGCGCGTGATCATGGCGCAGTACGCATCCGCCACGGCCACGATGCGCGCCGGCATCGGGATCTCGTCGCCGCTCATCCCGTCCGGGTAGCCGGTCCCGTCGTAGTGCTCGTGGTGGTGCAGCACCACCTCGGCCACGTCGTGCAGGGCGGGGACGTTGCGCAGCAGGTCGTGTCCCACGCGCACGTGCGCCCTCATCAGCTGCACCTCCTCCGGGAGGAGCGGGCCCGGCTTGTTGAGCACGCCGTCGCTCACGCCGATCTTCCCCACGTCGTGCAGGAGTGCCCCGTAGCACACCAGCGCGCGCTCGTACGCGGAGAGGTCCAGCCGCGCGGCGATCAGACGGGCGTAGCGCGAGGCCAGCTCGCAGTGCCCGTGGGTGTACGGGTCTTTGGCCTCCACCGCATCGGCCAGGATGGTGACGGTGTGCACGTAAGCCGTCTGCAGGGCGCGCTCCAGGTGCCGGTTCTTCACGGCCACGGCGGCCTGGTCGCCCACACTGATGAGCGCCTCGATGTCGCGGTCGTCGAAGTCGCCGTCCGTCTTGTCCGCGGCGATCACCACCCCGTCCAGGTTCGCCAGCAGCACCACGGGCGCCGCCACGCAGTTGCGGAAGCGGATTCCCTGCTCGCCGTCCACCGCGAAGCGCTCCTCCGTCTCGGCCTCGTTGCAGACGATGGTGTCGTTCTTGTCGAGCGCCTCGCGGCACAGCTCCGCCAGCGTCGGTGGCGGCGGCCCGCCGACCATTGCGTCCACGTCGATCTCGGCGCGCACGCGCAGCGCCCCGTCCGGCCGGCGCGCGGTGACGTACAACCCGCGCGTTGCGCCGCTGATGGTGAGGCAGGCGCGGAGGATGAGCGTGGACACGTCGCCGCTGAAAAGGGCGCCGTGGATCTGCCTCATGGCCTCCTTGAGGCACTCCGCGCGCTGCCGCTCACGCTCCGCGTTCCAGCGCTCGGCGTCCAGCTCCGCCTGCATGCGGTGCGTGTGGCCGCGCGCCTCGTTCAGCGAACGGCGGAGGGTCTCGATCTCACGCTCGTCCTCCACCTTCTGCGCTTCGATGTCCCGGTACGCCTCCGCCGCCCCCTGGAGGTGCGCGATTACCGGATCGTCCGAGTGAGGGGTTTCTGATTCGCTGGTCGCCATAGTCCGTTCCGCCGGGTGCAGGATGTGTCCTCGATTGAGGCATTTCACGTGCCGGACCTTCCTCGCTGCTCCCCCACGCGGTAACAGGTGAGCTGCACCCAGCGCTGTTCTACCCGGTTTTGTCAGGAGGAGGTGGGTGAAGGCGGCCCGCCGCCTTCTCGCTCCCGGCGCATCTCGCCCACGTCCTCGGGGGACCACTCCTTGAGCCGGTCGATCTCGGAGCGGATCTCGGGGTAGGTGGAGCGGGAGCACTCCAGGCGGCGCTCGCGGGCGGCGTAGGCCACGCCGCGCGCCTCGTCCCAGCGGCGGGAGTCGGCGTAGGCGTGGATCAGCGCCTCGTACAGCACCGGGTGCGGGTACTTGTGGAGGAGCTGCTGGAGCCGCGGGATGGCGTCGCGGCGCGCCTGCGCGGTGGTGAAGTCCATCTCCATCACCTCGTCCGTCACCTCAGCGCGGCGGCGGAGGAGGTCCACCAGCTCGGGCGGATACGAGCGCTTGTCGTACTCGCCCATGGAGCGCTGCTGCGGCGTCTCCTTGCCGAAGACGAGCCGGTTCAGGAACGAGTCGCTGTCACCGCTCCCGGCGTTGTCGGTAATCCGCTGCTTGAGCCACTCGCGGATGCTCATGGATGCCTCGTTGGGGTGGAGAACGATGGGCGGCGGTGGAGCAAGGTGCGCGCCGGAGCGGGGAAAGTGCGTGAGTGCGTGAGTGCGTGAGTGCGTGAGTGCGTGAGTGCGTGAGTGCGTGAGTGCGTGAGTGCGTGGACGTCCTGCCGTGCCCCCCATCCTGTCATCCTGAGGGAGCCGCCCACACAAGCATCAGTGGTGCTCCCCGCCCTCGTGCGGCGACCGAAGGATCTAGCCGGTGAGGCACGAGGACAGCGAGTTAA
>DASVVI010000699.1:0-5359 GCA_036386635.1 Longimicrobium sp. | reverse complement strand
GTGCGAGCTCGCACCAGCCGGGCGGCAGGAGGGTTGTAATCACCTCCCACTCGCGATTGAGGGTTGTTGCGTCCATGAGGGCACAGCATAAACTCCCCTTGGGACGCAGTCAACCTAAGTTAGCGCTTATGGGGGTGAGGGCCCCCCTACTCCCACTCGATCGTCGCGGGCGGCTTCGAGGAGATGTCGTAGCAGACCCGGTTGATTCCCGTCACCTCGTTGATGATGCGGGTGGAGATGCGGGCGAGGACGTCGTGCGGGAAGGGGTACCAGTCGGCGGTCATCCCGTCGCGGCTGGTGACGGCGCGGAGGGCGCACACGTTCTCGTACGTGCGCTCGTCGCCCATCACGCCCACGCTGCGCACCGGCAGGAGCACGGCGAAGGCTTGCCAGATCTCGTCGTACAGCCCCGCCGCGCGGATCTCCTCCAGGTAGATGGTGTCCGCCTGGCGCAGGATGGCCAGCTCGCGCTCGTCCACCGGGCCGAGCACGCGGATGGCGAGGCCGGGGCCGGGGAAGGGATGGCGCCCCACCATCTCCTCCGGCAGCCCCAGCTCGCGCCCCACCTGCCGCACCTCGTCCTTGAACAGCTCGCGCAGCGGCTCGATCAGGGCGAACTTCATGTCCGCCTTGAGGCCGCCGACGTTGTGGTGCGTCTTGATGGTGGCGGAGGGGCCCTTCACCGACGCGGACTCGATGACGTCCGGGTAGAGCGTCCCCTGCACCAGGAACTTGGCGTCGCCGCCGAGCCGCGCGGAGGCGTCCTCGAAGACGTCGATGAAGGTGTGGCCGATGACGACGCGCTTCCGCTCGGGGTCCTCGACGCCGCGCAGGCGCTCCAGGAAGAGCGCGGAGGCATCCACCACCTCCAGGCGGATCCCCATGTGCGCGCGAAAGGTGCGCTCCACCGACTCGCGCTCGCCCGCCCGCAGCAGCCCCGTGTCCACGAAGATGCAGGTGAGCTGGTCGCCGATGGCGCGGTGCACCAGCGACGCCGCGACTGACGAGTCCACGCCGCCGCTGAGGCCGCAGATGACCTGCGCGCCGCCCACCCGCTCGCGGATCTTCTCGACCTCGTTCTCGATGTACGACCCCGCCGTCCACGTAGGCTGGCAGTGGCAGATGCGGAAGAGGAAGTTGCCGATGATGTCCGCGCCGCGGACGGTGTGCGCCACCTCCACGTGGAACTGCACGCCGTAGATCTCGCGGTCCGGCGCGCGGAAGGCGGCCCACGGCAGGTCCGGCGTGCTGGCCAGGACGCGATACCCCGGCGGCGGCTCCACCACGTGGTCGCCGTGGCTCATCCACACCATCGTCTGCTCGCCGGGGGTGAAGCCGGCAAAGATCCCGTCCGCCTCGCGGATCTCCACGTGCGCGCGGCCGTACTCGCGGCGCCCGCGCTCCACCACGCCGTTCTCCAGGAAGGTGATCAGCTGCATCCCATAGCACACCCCCAGCACCGGCACGCCCATGTGCAGCAGCTGCGGGTCGGCGGTGGGGACATCCTCGCCGTAGACGGAGGAGGGGCCGCCGGAGAGGATGATCCCACGCGGCGCCCACTCGCGGATCCACTCCAGCGAGCGGGTAGGCGGATGGATCTCGCAGTAGACGCGCTCCTCGCGGATGCGCCGCGCGATGAGCTGCGTGAACTGCGAGCCGTAGTCGATGATCAGGATGCGGTTGGGATCCACGGGTCGTCCGCCATGGTTTTGTGGAGGGCCGGAGCGCGTCCGGGAGCGCGGCAAAATACGCGCGACGCGCGGGCGCGGCAAAGGGGCTCACTACCCCCTTTCGGAATGCCACCGGCGGCACCATTTTCGCATGGGCCGAAATACGGGTGTTTGCGTGCTCCGCCTCCCCGGCCGAAGCATCCGATTCGCCCGCCTCCCATCCCAGCCCGCGCCTTGCAAGTGCAGTCCCCGATGAGCCGCATCGTCCCCGTCCGCGCGGCGAGCATCGCCGCACTGGTGCTCGCCTCCGCGTGCACCGACCTGTCCCCACGCCCGTCGTCCAGCTCCCTCGCGGCGCTCGCGGCCGGGTTCGTGAGCTCCGAGGCCGAGGCGCACCCGGCTCCCAAGCCGCGCCCGGAGCCGCCCGCGCCGCGAAAGTCCGTGCCGCGCATCGTGCGGGGGATCTACGTCAGCTCGTACGCGGCGGGGAACCCCGTGTCGCGCAACAAGCTGCTGGCGCTCACGGACACCACCGAGCTGAACGCCTGGGTGGTGGACGTAAAGGACGAGGACGGGGTGCGCTTCCACAGCACCGTGCCGCTGGCGCGCGAGGCATCGCACTGGGGCAGCGTCCCTGTGCGCGACCTGCGTGGGCTGGTGGACACGATGAAGGCGCACGGCATCTACCCGATCGCGCGCGTGGTGGTCTTCAAGGACCCGCGGCTCTCCCGCGCGCGGCCGGACTGGTCGATCAAGACGCCGAAGGCCGACCTCTGGCGCGACCACCAGAAGATCACCTGGGTGAGCCCGTGGGACCGCCGGGTGTGGGACTACAACATCGCCGTGGCCGAGGAGGCGGCGCGCGCCGGCTTCCGCGAGATCCAGTTCGACTACGTGCGCTTCCCGGAGGCGTACCGGTCGCTCCCCACGCAGGTGCACCCGCAGGCCGCCGGCGAGCGCGGGGACGCCATCGCCGCCTTCCTCAGCGAAGCCACGCGCCGCCTGCGCCCGCTGGGCGTCACGGTGACGGCGGACGTCTTCGGGCTTTCGATGAACGAGTCGCGCGACGTGGGGATCGGACAGCAGTGGGAGCAGCTCTCGTCGCGGATCGACGGGCTCTTGCCGATGGTCTACCCGTCGCACTACTTCCCCACGCACCTGGAGGGGGTGTCGCGCCCCAACCGGATGCCGTACGAGACGGTCTTCCGCTCGGTAGGAATGGGCGTGATCCGCAACCAGCGGCTGGCCGCCGCGGGGCAGGAGCCGGCGCGGATCGTCCCGTGGCTGCAGGCGTTCACCGCCACCTGGAACGACCGGTCGTACAAATACGGTCCCACACAGGCCGCCGCGCAGATCCGCGCGGTGCACGATCTGGGGCTGGAGGACTGGATCTTCTGGCATCCGTCCTCGAAGTACGACGCCATGGCCGGGGCGTTCGCCCGCGAGGCCGTTCCCCAGGCGCGCCGCTTCACCCCGCCGGCCTCGCTGGTGCGCACGGTGGACCGCTTCGACCGCGAGGGTGCCGCCGCCATGCGCCAGCGCGTGCCCGCCCCGCCGAGCGCCGCACTCGGCCAGTAGCCGCGCCGCACGCGCTCACCGCCGCCCCTTCTCCTTTTTGTTACAGGGGGAAGGGGCGGCCGCTTTGGGGGGAGCCGTGGCGCGATGTGGCGGCTGTGAAGTTTTGATGCAGAAAGCACGAACCACGTGGATAGTGCAACGAAAGTTGCCGAAAAACCCCCGAAAAACCTAGCTTTTTGGCCAAACATTCGTGGCACGGCTCTTCCTTTAGCCACGGTCCGATGCACGAATTTCGGAACCACGAATGGAAGCCCGCCCATGTATCCGCCCACCCCCTCCCGGCGCGTCCTCGTCCGCCTCGCAGCCCTCGCCGCGTGCGTCCTGCCGGCGACGTCGCTTCGCGCGCAGGAGCCGGTCCCCGTGGCTTCGCTGCTGCGCGACGCGGACGGCAGCCGCGCCGGACGCACCGTCACCATCTCCGGCACCATCACGGCGGCGCCGGGCGCGGTCGAGCGGGGTGAGCGAACGGCCGTCCTGCAGGACAGCACGGGCGGCATGCTGCTGGCCGCGCGCGACACCGTGCTCCTTCCGCGCGACCTCGCGGTGGGCGAGCTGGTGGAGGTGCGCGGCCGTCTGCGCATGCGCAACGGCGGCGGGCGCCTGGCGGTCACGAAGCTGCGCCGGCTGGGCAACGGCATCGTGCCCGAGCCCATTCCCGTGCTCGCGCGCGAGCTGGCGGCGGGAGGCTACCAGGGGCAGCTCGTGCGCATCGTGGGCGAGCTGGTGATCCCCGCGGACATCATGAAGTCGCACGCGGGGCTGGTGGTGAAGGACCACTCCGGCACCGTGCCCGTGCGCACTCCAGCGCGCTTCTTTGAGGACCGCGCCTTCGTGCGCGGGCTGGAAGCGTCGCGCGCGGTGGAGCTGGTGGGCGTCGCGGGGCGCTCGGAGGCGGGCTTCGAGCTGGCGGCGCGCCAGCCGGACGACTTCGTGCTGGTGACGGCGCCGTCGTACGGGCGGTTCGCGGCGGGGGCGGTGGTGCTGGCTCTGCTGGGCCTCTCCCTGTACTTCTGGCTGCAGCGCCGCCGCGCCGAGAAGTGGGCCGGCGAGATGGCGCTCCTCTCCGAGAACCTGCGCGACTCCCGCGAGGCGCTGCGCAAGAGCGAAGAGCGCTACGCCCTGGCGGCAGACGGCGCCAACGACGGCCTGTGGGACTGGGACCTGCTCCGCGACACCATCCACTACTCCCCGCGCTGGAAGCAGATGCTGGGGTACGCGCCCGACGAGATCGGCACCGACTGGCGCGAGTGGCTGGACCGCGTGCACCCCGACGACGTAGAGGACCTGCGCGCCGAGATCGCCGGGCACATGGAGGGGCGCAGCTCGCACCTGGAGAGCGAGCACCGCGTGCGCCACCGCAACGGCGAGTACCGCTGGATGCTGACGCGCGGCCTGGCCGTGCGCAGCGAGTCGGAGACGGTGTACCGCATCGCCGGCTCGCAGACCGACATCCACGCGCGCAAGATGGCGGAGAAGCAGATCCTGCACGCGGCCGGGCACGACACGCTCACGGGGCTCCCCAACCGGCCCTTCGTGCTGGACCTGATCCGGCGCTCCATCGCCCGGGCCAAGCGGCATCCCGAGTACCACTTCGCCGTCCTCTTCCTGGACTTCGACCGCTTCAAGCTGATCAACGACAGCCTGGGCCACGTGGTGGGCGACGAGTTCCTGGTCGCCATCGCGCGGCGCCTGCAGGCGTGCGTACGCCCGGAGGACACCAGCGCGCGCCTGGGCGGCGACGAATTCGTGGTGCTGCTGGACGGCATCGGCGGCCTTAACGACGCCACGCTCGTGGCGGACCGCATCCAGGAGGCGGTGGGGAAGGCCTTCCCGCTCGCCGGCCACGAGGTGTTCACCAGCGCCAGCATCGGCATCGTGCTGAGCGACAACGGCTACGACGAGCCCGAAGAGCTCCTGCGCGACGCGGACCTGGCCATGTACCGGGCCAAGGCGCGCGGCAAGGCGCGCTACGAGATCTTCGACGTGGACATGCACGCGGCCGCCATGGTCCGCATCCGCCTGGAGCACGACCTGCGCAAGGGGCTCGAGCGCGGCGAGTTCCGCACCTACTACCAGCCGATTCTGGCGGCGCTGGACGGGCGAGTGGTGGG
>DASVVI010000698.1:0-5422 GCA_036386635.1 Longimicrobium sp. | reverse complement strand
CTTTGCGGAGTACCTTCCCGACATGCGCACGGGCGGCCTGCGCTCGGCGGGCAAGCGGCTGGCGCGGCGCCTGAACCCCGCGGCCGAGGTCAAGCGCCTGGAAGACGAGGTGGCGCTCAGCAACACCGTCAACAACCGCCTCGCCCTTGCCGACGCCTACCTCGAAGCCGGCCGCGGCGGCGACGCGGTGGCCCTGGTGCGCACCTGCCTTAACGGGATCCACGAAGACGACCCGCGCGTCCTGGGCGCCCTGGCGCGCGCCTGCCACGCCGCCGGGCAGATGGACGAGGCGCGCGACGCCATGGAGCGCCTCAAGCGGACGGGCACCATGCTCACCGCCTCCATCCAGCTCCTGGACGCCCGCATCGCCGAGGACGCCGGCGACGTGGAGGGCGCCCTGCGCGCGTACTCGGTCCTTTCCCGCGGCGCCGCCGGCGAGGAGGCCCGCTGCCGCTACGCCCTCCTGCTGAAGCAGGTCGGCCGCCACGACGAAGCCTACGCCGTCTTCGAGGAGATGCTCCGCCACGCCCGCGTCTCCAGCGGCCACTACCGCCGCGAGGAGAAGAAGTGGCTCGACGTCGCCCGCCGCGGGCTCAAGGAGCGCGCGCGGTAGCGCACACTTCGGGAGGAGAAGCAGCCCTTTCGTAACCTTGAATTCCGGACAATAACCGAATACATTCCGAACCATGGGAAGGGGAGCCGTGGCGGTCCGTTCTGATCGAATGCGAAACTGGGGGTTCGTGTGCGTACACGCTTCCGAGAAAAAAAGGCTGCTCAGGCTGCGGCGCGGCTGCTGAAGCTACGCGGCGGTAAAATGAGCCACCTGAAGCTGATCAAGCTGTTGTACCTGGTGGACCGGGCGGCCCTCGTGCGATGGGGACGCCCGGTGACGTACGATTCCTACTATTCGATGCCCCACGGACCGGTCCTGAGCTTCACGCTCGATCGGATCAACGAGCCGGAGGGCAGCGAGGGGGCGTACTGGCACACCCTGATCGGACCGAAGCAGGACAACGAAGTCCGTCTGATGACCGCTACCGTTCCCGTTGATCACCTCTCGCCTGCCGAGGAGGAGTTGATCGACGAGATATTCGCCGAATATGGGCAAATGTCCCACTGGCAGCTCCGCGACATCACGCACCAGCTTCCGGAGTGGCAAGATCCCCAGGGGTCATCGGTCCGGATCGATCCGGCTGACATCCTCAGGTACGAAGGCTATCTGGAAGAAGAGATCAACGAGATCGCGGATGAGCTGGAGGAGTCCGCGGCCGCCGACGCCATCCTCTAACGAAGATGGCGATCGGGCCGGGCGACACCTTCATCCTGAAGCGCGGCACGGGATCGACGCCGCATCTATGGGTCGTTTTGTGGGGACCCGCGGGAGCGGCTGACGCGTACCTCATCGTGCATCTTACCACGGCACGCCGGCACACCGACCAGACCGTGGTCATGAAGGCTGGAGAGCACCCGTTCATCCAGCACGACACGTGTGCGGTTTACAGCGACGCGCGCCGCACCACCGCCGAGAAGCTGGACACCGCGTGGCGGGACCGAACGCTCGTGCCGAAGGCCCGGGCGACGCGAGCTGCTCGAGAAGCTTCGCGGGGGCTTGTTTCTCTCGCCCCGAACTCCACACGCCCTGGTGCGAATGGCGGTCGAAGAGTTCGCCGCTGTTCCGCCGCAAGCGATGAACCAAACCGCGCTGGGGGCTCACCGATAGTCCCGCGCCGCTTGCGATCAGCGGGTGGCAACGAGCCGGATTACCGCGCGGGCGCGGGATGCAGGACCACATCCACCCGCCGGTGAAGGAGCGACCGGTTGGTGCCTGGCTGCTTGTAGGTGCTCGACTCGCCCTTCACCGCCGCCGGCGCGAGCCCGCTGATCCCGGGCGGCGTCACCCGCACCTCCATGCAGGGGCCGTCTTCGCCGCGCTCGTGAAGCTCCTCCACCCGGTATCGCCCCTGGGGGTCGGTGTAGGAGTAGTACGACCGCCCGGTCACCTCGCCGCTGCACGGAGCCGCGTTCTCCGGTGGGGGATTCTGCGCGAAGTAGCCGAACCCATCGATGATCTCCACCGTCGCACCCGAAACGGGCGTGCCGTCCGCTCGCGTGACGATGCCGTCGAAGCGGTAGGTGCGGTTGTCGGCGGCCTCGGTCAGCGTCCGCCAGAGGCACCCGCCCAGCGACGACACCAGCAGCGCCGCCACGCCCAGACGCGCGGCGCGAAATACCTTGCTCCACATCCTCGTTCGATCTCTTTCGGAAGTTTGTTCGGCGGGGGCACGCGTCGCATCGTCGCGCGGCCGATGCGAACAACGCGCATCGCCTCAGATCCGTGACGGCTTGCGGCTATCCGCACGCGGCGCGGCTCGGAGCTTGCCCCCGGGATGCGCCTCCGGCGACAGCGCCGGGCACACACGGGAGCGGGGGGCTCACATGGCGCGCTACAAGCTGAAGCAGCGGCTGATCTCGATCGGCGAAGACTTCACCATCGAGGACGACCAGGGGAACACCGTCTACACCGTGGACGGCAAGGTGATGAGGATCCGCGAGACGTTCGTCATCGAGGACCGGGCGGGGAACGAGGTCGCCACCGTGCGCGAGGTGAAGCTGGCGATCCGCGACAGCATGAAAATCCTGCGCGGCGGCGAGACCATCGCCACCATCCGCAAGGCGCTGATCTCGCCCTTCCGCGACAAGTTCGGCATCGACGTGGAGGGCGGCGAGGACATGGTGGCCGTGGGCAACATCCTGGAGCACGAGTACGAGATCCGCCGCGGCGGCGACGTCGTGGGGCGCGTGTCGAAGCACTGGTTCACCATCCGCGACACCTACGGCGTGGAGACCGCGGCCGGCGAGGACGACGCGCTGATCCTGGCCATCGCCGTGGCGATCGACGAGATGGCGCACGATCCGGACGAGGGGAAGGGGTGAACGACGGGCGCGCTGCGGCGTAGCAAGGGAGGCGCATCGTGCGCCTTCATCGAACCGAACGCTGGAGCCCGTATGGCGAACGACAGGGAAGTGGCGACTCTTGGCGGCGGGTGCTTCTGGTGCACTGAGGCTGTCTATCAGGATCTTCGCGGGGTGGAAAAGGTCCAGTCCGGCTATTCCGGCGGGCACGTTGCCAACCCCACGTACGAGGAGGTGTGCGGCAAGGGTACGGGGCACGCCGAGGTGGTGCAGGTGACCTTTGATCCGTCGGTGGTCACCTTCCGGGAACTGCTGGAGGTGTTCTTCACCGTGCACGACCCCACCACGCCCAACCGGCAGGGCGCGGATGTGGGTCCGCAGTACCGCTCGGCGGTCTTCTACCACTCGCCGGTGCAGAAGGCCGTTGCGGAGGAGGTCATCCGCGACGTCAACGAGCGCCAGCTCTGGGGCGCGCCCATCGTAACCGAGGTGACGGAGTTCACCGAGTTCTATCCGGCCGAGGCGTACCACGACGACTACTTCCGCCGCAACCCGTACCAGGGTTACTGCCAGGTGGTGATCGCGCCCAAGGTGAGCAAGTTCCGCAAGCAATACCTGGAGAAGCTGAAGGCCTGAGAAAGAACCAGAGGCCGGTCATCCGACTTGGATTTAAGTCACCTGACTAATATCATAGTCAGGTGACTTTCCTTTTCGGCAGCCCTGGCGAACCATGAGTGTATTCTTCCAACCGCTGGACAAGGCCCTCTCCTCCGAGGGTAAGGTCCGCATTTTCCGGGTTCTGCTGCGCGCGGCCGGTCCGCTTTCCGGGCGTGAGATCGCGCGGCGATCGCGGGTGGCGCTGCTCTCGGTCCAGAAGGCGATGGCCGATCTCGTCACCCTCGAAGCCGTCGATCGAAAGGAGACGAGCGCGCAGCACCTCTACTCCATCAACGAGGCGAACTTCCTGGTCCGCGAGGGGATCGCGCCGCTCTTCGCGGCGGAGGCGAGGCGCGTGGAGGAGGTGTTCGAGCGGATCCGGGGTATTCTGTCAGAGGATGAAGCACCGGAGGTCGCGTCGGCCGCGGTGTTCGGGAGCGCGGCGCGGGGGGAGGATGGGCTGACGAGCGACTTCGACCTCCTGGTGGTGACGCGTACGGAGTCCGCAGTCTGGCGGTGGCAGTCACGGCTCGCTGCTGCGGCCCCGTTGCTTCAGCGGGAGCTCGGGATCCGCCTGTCTCCGGTCATCCTTTCGCTGGACGATCTGCGCCGCCAGCACGCTGAGCGTAGCCCGTTCGTGACCTCTCTTCTGATGGATGCCCGCACGATCGTGGGGGTGGAGCCGGAGAACCTGCTGGATGGTGTCGGAGCCACTGGAACGTCTCCGTGAATCACTTTGACGAAGGAGGGTGTGAACGAAGGCTGGATGAATGGGATCTGTCCTACGAGCG
This sequence comes from Longimicrobium sp., assembly GCA_036386635.1. GTDB lineage: Bacteria > Gemmatimonadota > Gemmatimonadetes > Longimicrobiales > Longimicrobiaceae > Longimicrobium. Next base: position 1,061 of record DASVVI010000698.1, on the reverse strand, counting down.
AGAAACGCGCTCCTGCCACTCCTCGGGATCGCGGGCTTCATGCAGGCATGCGAGGACCACGACTTCGGAGTCGTGCACCTCGTAAAAGACGCTGTATGGGAAGCGGCGCAGGATCACACGGCGCGCCTGCTCAAAGACGGTTTGGTACTGGAGGGGATTACGTCGAAGTACCGCGGTGCTGCCCGGAAGGCACGTACGAACTCGCGCCCCAGCCCTCGGCCGTGCGATTCGTACCAATGTGCGGCCTCGTGAACCTCCTGGGCAGCCTCGGGGCGGATTACGAGGAGGTAGACTTGCGGACTCACCCCAGTGAGCGCTCGATACGTTCGAGGGCTTCCTCGAGCGGTATCGCCTCGCCGGGGTTGATGCGATGCGCTTCGGAGCGGCGGAGGATCTCCTGGCGCTGCGCCTCAGCGACCGGGAGTCGCTCGGGCGTATCTACCGCCTCGGCGGCGATGCTGTCCCAGAGATCCTCGACGAGCTGGAGGCGCTCGTCGACGCTGAGGTGCATAAGATCGGAGATGGTGATGGCGTTCATGCGAGGAATGCTACCAACTGTTGCACTGTGCGACAAGAGCCCTCCGCAGGCACCCCGACGCAGCGCCCCCCCGGGAATCCGGCGGGGCCTCTGCGCATTCTCCACCCCCTTCTGTCATCCTGAGCGACGCGCCGCTCCGCCCTCTCCCCGTCTCCAATCTGTGGCGCGGAGCGAAGGATCTACTGCGCGTTCCGAGGGATCTGAGTGTCTGCGCGAACCCCGGCCCGGCGCCGTCTAGATCCTTCGTTCGCCGCCCAAGGACTGAGCCGCGGCGGACGCAGGTGGGGCGGCTCTCTCAGGATGACAAAAGAAGCGCACTCACGCACTAACGCACTTTCCCCTACCGCCCCCGCTCCAGCTCCACATCCCCACTGACCGTGTGGATCTCGATTTCGGGGCCGCCGCGGCCGATAGTGGCGCGGATGTTGTGGCCGACGCGGATGAACGAGCGGCCGCGGTTCTCGCGCGAGTTCATGCGCAGCTCGAAGTCGCTGTCGACGTCGCCGCTGACGGTGTTGACGCG
>DASVVI010000697.1:0-3264 GCA_036386635.1 Longimicrobium sp. | reverse complement strand
GCTGGGCAACGGCGACATGCTGATGCTGCCGCCGGGGAGCAGCGAGCTGGTGCGCATCCAGGGCGCGTACCTGTCCACGGAAGAGACGGAAGAGGTGATGAAGTGGTACCGCGAGCAGGCCCAGCTCCGCCGCGAGGAGGCCCTCGCCGCCGGTCTGGAGATCACGGAAGGCACCGGCGAGGCCAACATCCTGGACGTGGTACGCGCCTCGGAGGACACGGGCGAGCTGGAGCCCGAGGAGGCGGTGGGCGAGCGCGACAAGCTCTTCCGCGAAGCCGCCGAGCTGTGCATCCAGCATCAGGGCGGCTCCACCTCCCTTCTCCAGCGCCGCCTGCGCATCGGCTACGGCCGCGCCGCGCGCATCATCGACCAGCTCCACTTCGCCGGCGTCCTCGGTCCCCCCGACGGCTCCAAGCCCCGCGACGTGCTGGTCGATTTCACGCAAATCGATTCGATTTGCGGGGGGTAGGGTGGGGTTGGCTGTTGGTGGCCGGCGAGTAAACTCGCTGCAACAACAGCACAAAGTCCGCCTTCGCGGACTCGCGGTCGAGATCGGTTGTAGGGGCGCGATTCATCGCGCCCGTCCTGGCCGCATCTCGACCCCCACCCCGCGCACCGAGCCCTGGTAGGGGCAGCCCCACGTGGCTGCCCGTGCCCGCCGCGGGACGCAGCCCGCATCGCAGACCGGAACGGTGCGCGTGCCGGCGGGGTAACCCAGCGCAACGCATAACCTTGCGATACGTGATTCGAACTCGTTCGGGAGATAGATCGGTGATGATTCGTACGGCTTCCCTTGGAGTGCTGTTCGTGACGCTGGCCGCGTGCGGCGGGCAGGAGAGCTCCGCCGATTCGCCCGCGCAGGGTGTGGCGCCGCAGCGTCCGCGCGCGGAGACGCCAGCCATTCCTGGCGAGGCACCGGTTGCGGGTGCGGACACGGCGGCGGCAGCCGTCGCAGGCGCAACGGGCCAGAGCGGCGGCACGGTGGCGCAGCCCGGCGCACCGGCGGCACCCGCGCAGCCCGGCGCCGCACCGGCCGCGCAGCCCGCGGCCAAGCCGGCCGGCCAGACCGCCGCGAGCACGGACGACGCGACGGAGATCCTGCGCCGCACCGAGCAGCGCGCGGACGCGATCCGCACGCTGGAGGCGGACTTCGTGCAGAACCTGCGCGTGCCGCTCCTCAACCAGACCCAGAACAGCGCGGGCAAGCTGTACCAGCGCAAGCCGGACCGCTTCCTGATGCGCTTCACCCAGCCCGCGGGTGACGTGATGGTGGCGGACGGGCGCTACTTCTGGCTCTACTATCCCAGCACCGACCGCACGCAGGTGATCCGCACCAGCATCGCCAAGGGCGGCGGCGCGGTGGACCTGCAGCGGCAGTTCATCGGCAACGCGGCCGCGCGCTTCGTCCCCACGCTGAACCGCAGCGAGGTGGTGGACGGCCACGACAGCTACGCGCTCACCCTCGTCCCGCGGCAGGCGTCGCCGTACAAGGTGCTGCGCATCTGGGTGGACAAGCGCGACTACACCGTGCGCCGCTTCGAGATGACCGAGGAGAACGAGTCGGTGCGCCGCGTGGAGCTGCGCAACATCCGCGTCAACGGCACGATCCCGGACAACCTGTTCAGCTTCACCCCGCCGCAGGGGACGCAGGTGTTCGACCAGTAACCCGCGCGCCCCGAACCACAGAGGCCCCGACCGGAAACTCCGGCCGGGGCCTCTGTCTTATCGGCGGATCAGCGAGCCGACCCCCGCCCCGAGCAACCCGCCGCCCACCGCACCCATCACAGTCCCGCCGACCGCGTTCTCTCCTACCCTCCATTTCCCTTCATTGATGATGTTGTCCATCCCGTACCCGAGCCCAAACCCGGCTAGCGCCCCGAGCACGCCACCAACTACCGCGCCCGTCTTCCAATGGCTGTCCCGGGCGAGCGCAGGCGTTCGAGGCGCGTCCACGGCACGGTCAGGAGCAAGGAGAGCGTCTACGCGTGCAGACGGCACCAGGCGAGGGTCCAGGACGAGGCGCAACCCGGCAGAACCGAACGTTGGAGGCGCCGAGCTTCCAAGGACGTACTCCTGGGCGTGAGCAGGGCGGAGCGCGGTAACGGCGAGCAGAAGCACGAGGAGGAGCCTGAACATCATTCTGCCTGGCCGAAGTGGGACGGAACGCAGCGGCGGAAACGCCGGACTCACAAGATCACGAGGAATCGGCACAAAAGGCAACCTCAACCGTGCGCCAACCATCGCGGCGCGGGGCGGAGTGCACCCTTTCCCCCGCTTGCGGGGGAGAGGGCCGGGGGGTGAGGGCCGCCGCCTTGCTCCGCCCCCGGCCGCCCGCCTACATTGGCGCCGACCCCATCCACCCGGACCGAGACCATGGCAAAGACGGCCACCTTCGACATCAGCTCGACCGTGGACCTCCAGGAGGTCGACAATGCCCTGAACCAGGCGCGCAAGGAGATCCTCCAGCGCTTCGACTTCAAGGGCTCCACGGCGGAGATCGAGTTCAGCAAAAAGGACGGGACGCTCACCCTCCTTTCCGACGACGAGTACAAGCTGCAGGCGCTGGTGGACGTCATCCAGACCAAGCTGATCAAGCGGGGCGTCCCCGTGCGCAACCTCGACTACGGCGAGGTGGAGCAGGCGTTCGGCGGCAAGGCGCGCCAGACGATCACGCTGGTGCAGGGGATCTCCACCGAAAAGGGAAAGGAGATCGTGAAGGCCATCAAGGCCGCCGGCTTCAAAAAGGTCAGCGCGCAGATCCAGGACGAGCAGGTGCGCGTCACCTCGCCCTCCATCGACGAGCTGCAGGCGGTGATCGCCACGCTCAAGAAGGAGGACTTCGGGATCGAGCTGTCGTTCGGAAACTTCCGATCCTGAAAGAGTGCCAAGTGCCAAGTGCCTAGTGCCAAGTAACTGCCGACGACACTAGGCACTAGGCACTAGGCACTAGGCACTAGGTCAGGGCGCCTTGGCCGTATCCGCGGGGGCCTGGTTCTGGCCGGCGTTCTCTTCCGCGCCGTCGCGGCGGTCGTCCATGTCGTCGTCGCAGGCGGCCAGCGGGGCCACCACGAGCGCGAGAGCCAGCACGGCGTACGCGAGGCGCCTGGTCATACGATCCATCCTTGAGGTCGGTTGAATGTCGGATTCGGTTTCCGGGGGCGAGGGCAAGAACCCGGCCCGTGCGCGGTCGGCGGCGCTCTTTGCGCGCGCGCAGCAGGTGACGCCCGGCGGGGTCAACTCGCCGGTGCGCGCGTTTCGCGGGGT
>DASVVI010000696.1:0-5064 GCA_036386635.1 Longimicrobium sp. | reverse complement strand
AAGCGGAGTAGGGGGCATCGGAAAGTGCGTGAGTGCGTAAGTGCGTGAGTGCGTTAGAACGAAGTGCTAAGTGCTAAGTGCCAAGTGCTAAGTGCCCACGTCGGCCCTCCACCCATTTTGTCATCCTGAGCGAGCCGCCCCACGAATCCGCGCAGGGCTCCCGATGCCTTTGCGGCGAGCGAAGGATCTAGCCGGCGAGGGAAGAGGTCCGCGTTGCCGACACCGAGCCCCTCGGTACGCGCAGTAGATCCTTCGCTCCGCGCCAGAGTGTGGAGCACGGGAAAGGTCAGAGCGGCGCGTCGCTCAGGATGACAAAAGGGTGTGGCGCCGCGCGCCCCCCAGTGCGTGAGTCCGCGCAGGCGGACTTCGCGTGGTTCCAGCGGCGAATTCATTCGCTCCTGGACATTCGCGTTTGGACGTTCGCCCCTCAAACGCACTCACGCACTCACGCACTAACGCACTAACGCACTAACGCACTCACGCACTCACGCACTTCCGTTCTCCCGTGCACACCTTTTGCCATCGGGAACCGGATGCACTATCCGCCCATCGAAGACCACGGAATCATCGGCGACCTCAACACGGTGGCGCTGGTGGGGCTGGACGGCACCATCGGGTTCATGTGCGCCCCGCGCTTCGACTCGCCCACCGTGTTCGCGTCGCTGCTGGATGCGGAAAAGGGGGGCGCCTTCACCATCGCGCCGGCGCTGGAGGGGGCGCGCAGCAGGCAGCTCTACCTGCCGGATACCAACGTCCTCCTCACGCGCTTCATGGCCCCGGCCGGCGTGGCCGAGATCACCGACTTCATGCCCGTCGGCGACGCGGAGGTGCGGCGGGTGGTGAGGCGCGCCAAAGCCGTGCGCGGCGAGATCCGCTTCCAGGTGCGCTGCGCCCCACGCTTCGGCTACGGCAGGACGCCGCACACCGCCGAGGCCACCGACGAGGGCGTGTGCTTCGCGACGGACGATGGATCGCTGCGCATGCGTCTGGACGCATCGGTCCCGCTCGAGATCGTGGAGGGCGATGCGGTCGCGGAGATCACGCTGAAGGCGGGGGAAACGGCGATCTTCGTGCTGGAGGTGGGCGGGGAGTGCAAGGGCGCGGCGCGGGCGTCGCAGCGGTACGCCGCGCGCTCGTTCAAGGAGACGGAGAACTTCTGGCGGCGCTGGATCGGCCGCTCCACGTACACCGGCCGCTGGCGCGACGAAGTCAACCGCTCCGCGCTCGTGCTCAAGCTGCTCGTGTCGCATCCGCACGGGTCGCTGGTGGCGGCGCCCACCTTCGGGCTTCCCGAGCGGATGGGCGGCGCGCGCAACTGGGACTACCGCTACACCTGGGTCCGCGACGCCGCGTTCACTCTGTATGCGCTGATCCGGCTTGGACTTACGCAGGAGACGGGCGCCTTCATCCACTGGATCGCGGACCGCGTGACCGGCGAGACGGGGAACGGCGGACCGCTGCAGCCGCTGTACGTCATCGACGGATCCACCGAGGTGCCCGAGGCGGAGCTGGATCACTGGGAGGGGTACGCCGGATCGCGCCCGGTGAGGATCGGCAACGCCGCGGCGCAGCAGCTCCAGCTGGACATCTACGGCGCGCTGATGGACTCGGTGTACCTGTACGACAAGTACGGAGAGCCCGTCTCGCACGACCTGTGGATGCGCCTTTCCGGGCTGGTGGAGTGGGTCTGCGAGAACTGGCGCCGCCCCGACGCCGGGATCTGGGAGATCCGCAGCGAGCTGCGCGAGCACCTGTCGTCGCGCCTCCTCTGCTGGGTGGCGGTGGACCGCGGGATACGGCTGGCGATGCGCCGCTCCTTCCCCGCGCCGCTTGGCCGCTGGATCGAGGCGCGCGACGCCATCTACCAATCCATCTTCGACGAGATGTGGAACCCCAAGCTCGGCGCCTTCGTCGGCGAGCGCGGCGGCACGGAGATGGATGCGTCGGTGCTCCTGATGCCCCTCCTGCGCTTCATCTCCCCCACCGATCCGCGCTGGACCTCCACCATGAAGGCCGTCACGCGCGACCTGGTGGAGGACTCGCTCGTGCGCCGCTACCGCATCCAGGGGAGCGAGACGGACGGCTTTCCGGACGACGAGGGGACGTTCACCATCTGCTCCTTCTGGTACGCCGAGTGCCTCTCGCGCGCCGGCGACGTGCAGCAGGCGCGGTTCGTCTTCGAAAAGGTGGTTGGCTATGCCAACCACCTGGGGCTCTTCGCGGAGCAGCTCGGCCCCAGCGGCGAGCACCTGGGCAACTTTCCGCAGGCCTTCACCCACCTCGCGCTCATCAGCGCCGCCTTCGACATCGACCGGCGGCTGAGCGGGGCGGGGTGGAAAGCGTAAGAGGACTATTGCGCAGACCCCCCACCCCGCATGGATATTAGAGACCCCGCCCATTCGGCGAGCCACGAATCGACCACAATGAGAGGAAGAATCCGCGTGAACCACGTGAACCTTTGCCGCTGGCGCATCCTGGCCGCGGCGGCGGTGCTGGGCACGGCGTCCGCCGCGAGCGCGCAGCAGACGTCCACCGTCACGGCCGGCGAGCGGTACCGCGCCGGCGGGCTGCACACGGTGCTCCTGGGTGAGGAGTACCGCGTCGCCTGGACCACGCCGGTCCGCGTCGAGGTGCTGGACCCCGAGCGCTTCGCCGGAGGGCTCACGGTATCGGGCGAGGGGGGCGGCCTCTCCACCGAGTCGCTGCGGCTCAAGGGGCGCGACGGGCGCGAGTACGTCTTCCGCTCGGTGGACAAGAACTCCGCCCGCGCCGTACCCGAGGACCTGCAGGGGAGCTTCATCCAGGACGTGGCGCAGGACCAGACGGCGGCCAAGCAGCCCGCCGCGGCGCTGGTGGTGCCGCCGCTGCTGCGCGCCGTGGGCATCCCCCACGTGGTGCCGCGGCTGTACATGATGCCGAACCACCCCTTCCTGGGCTCACACCGCCAGCAGTTCGGCGGCAAGCTGGGGCAGATCGAGGAGCGCCCCGTGGACGCGGACGACGGCGGGCCCGCCTTCAACGGCGCGAAGCGCATCGAGGGGACGGAGGACTTCCTGAAGGAGCTGGAGGACGAGGGCGACAACGTGGTGGACGCGCCGATGTACCTCAAGGCGCGGCTGATGGACATGATGATGGGCGACTGGGACCGGCACCCGGACCAGTGGCGGTGGGCGCGCTACGACCGCGGCGGGCGCGAGGTGTGGGAGCCGATCCCCCGCGACCGCGACAACGCCTTCGCGCGACACGAGGGCGTCGTGATGTCGATCGCGAGCAAGGTGGCGCCGCAGCTCACCCGGTACGGGCCGGAGTACGGCACCATCTACGGGCTGCACTTCCAGGCCTCCGCGCTGGACCGCCAGCTCCTCTCCTCGCTCGACCGCGCGGCGTGGGACTCGATCGCGCAGTTCCTGCGCACCCGCATCACGGACGCGGTGATCGACACCGCCGTGCGCAACCTGCCGCCCGAGTACTACGCCGTCGACGGCCCGCGCATCCGCACCGAGCTGATGGCCCGGCGCGACGGCGTTCCCCAGGCGGCGCGCGAGTTCTACGAGCTCCTCTCCAGCGAAGTGGACGTCTACGCCAGCGACGACGCGGAGCGTGCCCAGGTCGTCCGCGCCGCCGACGGCTCGGTGACGGTCATCGTGACGCCGGGCGAGGGCACCCGGCCCTCCTTCGTGCGCCGCTTCGTGCCGGGCGAGACGCGCGAGGTGCGCCTCTACCTGCGCGGCGGCGACGACGCGGCGGAGGTCACCGGCAGCGGCCCGGGCGACATCCTGGTGCGCGTCATCGGCGGCGGCGGCGACGACCGGCTGGCGGACCGCTCGGTCGCGTCCGGCGGGCGGCGCACCGTCTTCCACGACGACCGCGGCGACAACAAGGTGGAGCTGGGGAGCGAGGCGAAGCTGGACACGCGCCCGTACGTCATCCCGCAGCGCACCAGCCTGGTGGGCAACCCGCCCCCGCTGCGCGACTACGGCACCACGCAGGCGCTCTTCACCCCCCACGCGCGTTGGCAGACGGACGTGGGCCCGGTGATCGGCTTCGGCCCGTCCGGCGCGCTCTTCGGCTTCCGCCGCCAGCCGTACGCCACCTTTCAGCACCTGCGCTTCGTCGTCGCGCCCTTCGCGAGCGGTCTGGGCGTGGAGTACGCCGCCGACTACCGCCGCACCAACCGTCCGGAGTACACCACCATCCTGCTGCGCGCCAACAACTTCGAGACAACGCGCTTCTACGGCTTCGGCAACGACACCGGCGAGCAGGGCAGGGACCTCGACCGCTACGTGGTGCGCCACAACTTCCTGGCCGGCGAGCTGCTGTTCCACAGGCGCCTCGCCCCCGGCGTGATGCTCGCCGTGGGCCCCGAGATGCGCTACGTGGACGCCCGCGCCCGCGACGAGCACCTCATCACCACGCTCGACCCCGCGGGGACGTCGACCTTCACGCAGGCGGGCGCGCTGGCCCGCCTCGCTCTCGACCGGCGCGACACGCTGGCCGTCACCCGCAGCGGCATCACCGCCTCCGCCGAAGCCCGCGGCTTCCACTGGACGGACGGCTCGCCCTTCGCCCACCTGCGCGCGCAGGCCGCGACGTACGTGCCGATCGGCGCGCGCGGTCCGTCGCTCGCCTTCCGCGCGGGCGCGGAGACGGCCGTCGGCGACTATCCCTTCCAGGAGGCGGCGTTCCTGGGCGGATTCACCTCGCTGCGCGGCTTCCAGTACCAGCGCTTCGCCGGCGACGCCTCCGTCTTCGGCACCGCCGAGGCGCGCCAGCCCATCGGCCAGGTGCGCCTGATCGCCCGCGGCCGCCTCGGCGTTCTCGGCCTGGTGGATGCCGGCCGCGTGTACGTGGACGGCGACTCGGAGGGCGGCTGGCACACCGCGGTGGGTGGCGGCGTGTACTTCGAGACCGTCGGCCGCGTGCTGGGGCTGACCTACGCTCAGGGCGATTCGGGCCTGTTCTACCTGCACTTCGGGCTGCCGTTCTGAGGGCGGGGGGCGTGGCCCCCTCCCCCGCTCGTCAACTCGCGGCCCCTCCCCCAAAACTGCCTGGGGGAGGGGCGTT